>JAFAHG010000180.1 GCA_019237315.1 Actinomycetota bacterium | reverse complement strand
CCAACGCTCAGGAAGCGAAGTGCTTCAGCGTGGTCGTCTCTTGCGTCGGCGGGATTGGGCACAAGAGCGAGACTAGTGCCCGAATCGGCCGGAACCGTCCGCAAATCAGCCACATTTCGCGTGCCCGCGCTCGACCTGCAAATCGCTAGAAATCCGCATAACGATGCGGTCTAGAACGAGAACGGGCCCCGTGAAGGGGCCCGCCTCTGGATCAGGTAGTCTAGGTTCGAATCCTAGTCCCGCAGCTTTTCGGAAGCCCCGTCCGCGCGGGGCTTTTTCGTCAGACCGCTGCGGGCGTCTCTGCGAGCGCGTCTTCGAGCGCGTGCTCGAGTGCGTACAGCGCGAACGGCTTCACGAGATACGCGACGGGTGCGAGCACCACCGTCTCGTTGCTCGGCGGGTAGATGCTCGCGAAGACGAGCGGCACGTGGAAGTCGTGCAGCCGCTGCGCGACCTCGAGGCCGAAGCCCTCTCCCGGCTCGATGATCGCCGCGTCGACCGCGCGGTCGAGCTCGGACGAGCTCTGGACGACGGCCTCGTGACCGAGGCGCGTCACGACGATCTCGAGCAACGCCCTGACGTCCGCATGCGGCTCCACGATGAGGACTCTCGCCACGTCCGGAACGTTGCCGAACGTCGGCAAGGAACCGGTACGCCTGCGAGTATGAAACCCGTATGACCAGCAAGGGGAAGATCCTCGTCGTCGACGACGACCCGGACATCCGCACGCTCCTCGCCGAGCTCTTGGGCCGGGCGGGCTACGAGACCGAGCAGGCCGCAGACGGCCGCACCGCGCTGCGGCGGCTGTACGAGGCGCCGCCCGCGCTCGTCGTCCTCGACGTGTCGATGCCCGACATGGACGGCTACCAGACCCTCGAGCGGATCCGCGACCTCTCGGACGTGCCGGTCCTGATGCTGACCGCACGGACGCAAGAGCTCGAGAAGGTGCGCGGTCTGACGAGCGGCGCCGACGACTACGTCGCGAAGCCGTTCGGCCGTCAGGAGCTCCTCGCGCGCGTCCAGGCGCTCCTGCGGCGCACCGGCGGCAAGACGGAGGTCACCGAGGCCTACAGCGACGACTTCCTGCAGGTCGACTTCGCGCAGCGGCGCGTCGTCGCGCAGGGCCGCGAGGTGCAGCTCACCCCGCTCGAGTTCCGGCTCCTCTCCACCCTCGTCCAGCACCCGAACCAGGTGCTCGGGCGCGACCAGCTCCTCGAGCTCGTCTGGTCGGACCCCTACGCCGTCTCGGGCGACCAGGTGAAGCTCTACGTCGGCTACCTGCGCAAGAAGCTCGCCCCCGACGACGCCGCCGCGACGCCGATCGAGACGGTGCGCGGCTTCGGTTACCGCTACCGCAGGGACTGAGCCGGCAGAAGGCCCTCGACCGTCGCGATCAGCTCGCGCGCGGTGAACGGCTTGGCCAGGTAGGCGTTCGCCCCCGCCGCGAGGCCGCGTTCGACGTCTGCGTCCTGCGCCCGGGCCGAGAGCAGGACGACGGGAAGCTCGCGGGTGTCGGCTCCGGCGCGCAGCTCGCGCAGCACGTCGAGGCCGCTGCGCCGCGGCATCATCACGTCGACGACCGCGACGTCCGGCTTCAGCTCGCGGGCGAGCGCCAGCGCGTCGTCGCCGTTCGTCGCGCGCGCCACGCGGTAGCCGACGCGCTCGAGCCGCAGGGCGACGAGCGCGAGGATGTCCTCGTCGTCGTCCGCGCACAGGACGAGCGGCATCTCAGGCAACGGGCAGCTCCACGACGAAGGACGTCCCACCGGACGGCGTGCTCCCGACCGAGATCCGCCCTTCGTGGGCGTCGACGATCGCCTTCGAGATGTACAGCCCCAGCCCCGTCCCCGGGATCTGCCGGTCGAGCGCGCCCGGTGCGCGGAAGAAGCGCTCGAAGAGGTGCGCGCGGTCGTCGTCGCTCAGCCCGATTCCCGTGTCGGCGACCTCGACCCGGACGACGTCTCCGGCCGCCGCGACCGAGACGTCCACGCTGCCGCCGTGACCCGTGAACTTGATCGCGTTCGAGATGAGGTTGTCGATCAGCTGCGCGAGTCGGTCGCTCTCGCCGCGGACGGCGGGCACGTCTCGCAGATGCGCGGTGAGAGCGACACCGGCAGTATCGGCCGGCGGCCGCGCCGATTCGACGGCCTGGGCTGCGAGCTCACGGAGGTCGACGGCGCCGGCGTCGAGCGCGAGCCGTCCGCTCTGGAGCCGCGCCGCGAAGAGGAGGTCCGACACGAGCCCGAGCAGGCGCGACGCGTTCCGTTCGACGACCTCGAGGTGGCTCCGCTCCTCCTCCTTCGCACCCTCGAGGAGAAGCTCGACGTAGCCCGCTATCGACGTGAGCGGCGTACGCAGCTCGTGCGAGACGCTCGAGAGGAACTCGTCCTTCAACCGGTCGAGCTCGCGCAGCTCCGCGTTCTGCGCCTCGATCTGCCGGCCGGCGAGCTCCGCGTCGTGGCGTGCGCTGCGCTCGTCGAGGCGCGCACGCTCGACCACGCGCACGAGACCGCCCATCCGCAGCATGATCATCACCGCGAGGAGCGTGGCCCCGATCGCGGCGGCGATCGTGTGCGGCTGCCGCCCGCGCGCCTGCTCGACAAGAAGCGCCGCCGGAATCGCGAGCAGCGCCACCGAGAGCACCACGACCCGGGCGCGCGTCAGCCGCGGGACAGTGCGCCGCTCGACCGGGAGCGGGCGCGGCTCGGCCATGAGCGCAAGGGCGGCACCACCCCACGCGACGTACGACGCGAGCCAGAAGCTGTCGACCCAGCTGCCGGCGGCGTAATGGCCGGCCGTCAGCGCGTAGATCTCGTCGCCCGCGACCCACAGCGCGACGCTCGCGATCAGCAGACGGTACGACGGCCGTCGCCCGCCGACACCGAGCAGCAGCTGCGCGAGCGCGGCGAAGAGCAGCACGTCGAGCGACGGGTAGGCCATCGACACCGCGCGCTGGCCGTTGCCGAGCTGCACGTGGAAGTAGGGCTCGACGAAGAAGATCCACTGCACCGTCGCGCTGGAAATGCAGATCGTCAGCGCGTCGATGATCGACGGGAGAGTCGTCGTGCCGCCGCGCCCGCGGAGGAGGAGGAACACCCCGAGCGCGAGTAGCGGGTAGCCGCTGAGATAGAACGCGTCGGCGATCGACGGAACGGGCGGGTCGTGCCCCTGGCTGAGCTCGTAGACGCTCGAGATCGTGTCGCCGGCGACCTCGCAGATGAGACCGACCGCGAAGCATTCCCAGGCGCGGCGCTCCTCGGTCGCGCCGCGGATCCCGCCGACGTAGATCGCGGCGACCGCCGACACGCCGATCACTCCGTACAGGACGTCCTGTGCCGCCGCCGGCACGAGGAAGTACACGCCGATCGCGACCGCGCCCGCAGCCATGTAGAGCGCGGATGCCCGGGCGGGAAGTGCGGCACGGCGCCCGGCCGCGAAGGCGCCGCCGAGGGAGACCGTGGTCATGTCACCGCTCATCGGCGATTTCGCCCCGGTTCTGGACCCTCGAACGACAAGGGGAGGGCTTTCGCCCTCCCCTTGTCAACGTGCGACGGCTTCAGGTGACTAGCCGACCGTGAAGTTCGTCTTGCTGTACTGGTACGCGACCTTCGCGCCCGAGTTCGTGGGCGTGTTGCTCGGCGTCTGGGCCGTGGTGCCCGAGGTGAGGCCGTTGCCGGCCTGCGAGACGCTCGCGCCGATCGTGTACTGGAGCACGATGCGGCCCGTCTTTGCACCCGACGGAACCGTCGTCGTGATCTGCGTCGGCGAGACGATCGTGAACTTGGCCTTCGTCTGGCCGAAGAGCACGCCCGTGACTCCGAGCAGGTTCGTGCCGGTGAGCGTGACGGTCGTCCCGGCCTTGCCCTTCGCCGGCGCCATCTTGTAGATCGACGGCGTGCTCGTGTCAGCGCCCTGGGCGGCGGCGGCGTCCGCCGTCGCGACCTTGAGCGAGACCTGCGGGCACGGGTTGACGTAGAACGTCGTCCCGTTCGGGTCCGGTGCGTTCAGCGTTGAGAAGCTGCCCGCGCCCGTCGTGACGACGAGCGGGCCGTCCTTGGCGCCGTCGGGCACGACGGCGTACATGACGGTGTCGCTACCGACGACGACGTAGGTCGACGGCACGCCGCCGAACGTCACGGTGACGGCCTGCGTCGGCGTGCCGGCGACGATTGCCTTGCCGCCGATTCCACCGTCGTTGTAGAAGCCGGTGCCGTTGATCTGGATCGTGCCACCAGGGCACGCCTCGCCATTGTCCTTCGCCGGCAGCCCCGAGTGGGGCGAGAAGCTCGTGATCGTGACCGCACCGGCGGTCGCGACGAACACGAGGCTGGCCAAGACTGCGGCACCGGCTACCGCGGCCTTGAGCCCAGCGGAATGTCTACGCATCAATACCCGTCCTCTCGAGTTGCTGGAGCTGTCGGTGACAGACCCCTTTGGCATATGTCCTGCGCCCTCCCTTTCGCGAAAGTGGTGCAAGCCCTGCATCACCCAACCCGCAGGGGCGGGGCAGAAAATACCACGCAGATCGGGGGAAAACAACGCCTACGAACGGGGTTGCGGCTCTCCCGCACGGTTTTCGCCGCTACACTGACGCGTCCGCGGGGCCCATTCGTCTAGTGGCCTAGGACACCGCCCTCTCACGGCGGCGGCACGGGTTCGAATCCCGTATGGGCCTTTACGAGCGCTCTGCCGGCTCTCGCCGCTCAGGCGGTGGCAGTCGGCGTGACCAGGCGCCGGCGGGCGGCCCACAGCATCAGCATGTAGTACGGGAGCTGCCCGACGACCGTCGCGACCGCCCAGTAGCGGCAGTCGACGACGTTCCCGTCCCGGCACCGGACGGCTTTTCTGCCCTGCAGCTTCCGACCGGCCAGGAAGTTCTCGTAGATGCGGCGCGAGGGCTCGTCGGCGGCGAGCTCGCCCGCCCGGAAGTGCAGCAGCTCGTGCCGGTCGTAGCCCGTCAGCACGCAGGCCTTGTCGTTCGCCGCGATGTAGTGGCCACGTTCGTCCGCGAGCAGCACCGCGAGCCTCGCGTTCTGCACGGCGTCCCCGAGGAGCGTCGTGTGCAGGATCCGGTCGAGGTCAGGCTCCCTGCGGTCCACGTCAGTCCTCGGCGTCCGCCCGCGCGGCGAACGCAAGCGTCCGCCCACGCTGGATCGTGACCCCCAGCGCCTCGACCTCCTGCTCCCTGACCCGAGGTTCCACCATGCCCCCGTAGAGAGCGTACGCCGTTCCCGCGGCGCTGTCGGAACAACCCGCGGTCAGGCCTGGATCTCGGCGAGGAGCGGCGCGGTGTCGAGCGGGTCGTAGCCGAGGCGCGCGGCGATCTCCTCGCTCGTCGGCTTCGTCCCCTCGCGGAAGAGCCCCGACAGGAGCTCGCCCGTCGCAGGGTTGCGCCACCAGTCGTCGCCCACCGTGTCGATCAGGTGCCGGCGAAGCTGGGCCGAGCGGATCCACGCCCGCAGGTAGTCGGCCGAGTAGAACCCTGCGTCCATGTCGGACAGGTAGGCATCGCGGCGGTAGCGGATCCCGGTCGCGTCCGTGAGGTACTCCTCGTACCCCGCGTCGGAGCCGCCGTCCTCGCGGAACCGCGACCAGAAGTCGAGCTCGAAGCGGAGCTTCGCCACGTAGCGGCGGAAGAGGAGCGCCTCGAGGAACGCGGTCGCCTGCGCGTTCTCCGCCGCCTGCTCGTCGCTGAGCCCGAAGTAGCGTGCGTGCCACTCCGGCTCGCGCGAGATCGCCTCGCAGAGGTACGAGTAGATCTCCGTCAGCGCGTGGTCGCGCGCGATGCGGCGGAAGGTGTACGGCAGGCTCGGGTCGCAGCCGCCGTAGTGCAGCGCGTGACCCGCCTCGTGGAGGAACGCCTGGTAGTCGTGCAGGCCGCCCTGCGCGCGCGTGATGAGGTGGACGACGGACGGCGGATCGCTCGCGATCACGCACGCGCGCGGCGCCTTCTGCGGACGGTCGTCGAGGTCGAGCCGGATGTTGCGCGCCTCGCGCAGGTCGAGGCCGACCTCCTCCAGCGTCTGCAGGCAGATGTCGGTCGCACGCTCCTTCGTGTACGTCGCCTCGAGCGGCGAGAGCCGGCGCATGTAGGCGGTGTGGTAGCTCGACGGGATCTCTTCCCGCTCCGGACCGAGGAGCCGCTCGAACCAGCGTGTGCGCAGCGCGGCAAACGACGCGGTCGAGTCCTCGCTCGCGCGCTGGAGCGCACCTGCCAGCTCGCGGAGCGAGATGGCCTTCTCCTCCTCGTGCCGCTCGACCGGGTCGGCGATCCCCGAATGCTCGACGTACAGCTCCTCGCCCGACCGCATGAGCGCGAGCGTGTCTTCGTTGAACATGGCCATCGCCTCCGCCTGGATGCGACCGAGCTCTTCGCGATCGCCGTACGCGGGCAACACGGCGAGCTGCGCCTGCGCGTTCCGCAGCGGCATCTCCTCGCCCTTGAACGTGACGCGCTCGGCGAGGACACGGTTCTCGAGCTCGTCCTCCCGCTCGGCGAGCTCCGCGGAGACGAGGCCCCCTTCGCACGTCTTGCGCAGCCGATACAGGAGCTCGCGCTCCTGCCCGCTCGCGGCGGCCTCTGCCTCGCGCAGCGCGTCGAGCTGCTCGCGGCTGAAGAGGTCGTCGTAGCGGCGGACGATCTCCGCCTGCTCCGAGACTTCCTTCTCACCGACACGCACCGCGCGCGCCTCCTCGGCGCGCTCGAACAGATACCGCTGGAGCCGGTCTTCGAACTCGACCGGGGTGCGGACGGTGACAGCGCTCACGCGCCCCACGTTAGCCGACGCGCCGCGGCAACCAGCTCTTCGGGCGCGTACGGCTTCGCCAGCACCTCGCTCGCGCGCTGGCGGTACGACGATGCGTCCGCGGTGCCGGTCACGAGCACGACCGGCATGCCGGCGGCGCGCAGCTCGTCGAGGAAGTCGTCGCTCTGCTCGCTCCCGAGATGCACGTCGAGGAACACGACGTCGGGGCGCTCCGCTGCGACCGCCGCACGTGCGTCGGCAAGCGTCGCGGCCTCGCGTACCGCGAACCCGGCGAGCTCGAGGTTGACACGCGAGAGAAGCCGCAGCGAAGGGTCGTCCTCGACGACGAGGACACCGTGCCGCTCGCCCTCCATGCGGCGGGCGATGGTAGCGATAGGATCGAGCCGTGGCGGCGAGAACCGGCATCGAGGGGTACGCCACCGAGATGGGCGAGCTGTGGAGCGGGCTCGCGCGGACACTCGCGGAGCTCGACCGGATCGCGGCGGCGCCGGAGGACATGAACGACCGCGACCTCACCGTCCTACGACGCCTCCAGTACCGCCTGCACCTCGTGGCCGAGAGCGTGCACGGTCTCGCGCCGCCCGCGGGAGCCGCCGGGGCACATGCGGAGCTCGGCGCGTCGCTCGCCGACGCGCGCGACGCGACCGGCGAGGTGGCGGACGCGCTCGAGGACGAAGGCCCGGACGGCGTGAGCCGCGTCGTGCACGAGTGGCGCGGTGCGCTGTTCCGCGTGCGGCTCGCACGCCTGCGGCTGAGCGACCCGCCGGCGCGGTCGCCGGCGCCGGCAGCGGCCACGAGCTCGCGGCTCCGCAGCTCGCTGTCGGCGACCGCGCTCGTCGTGCTGGGGGCGGGAGCATTCGCGTTCGGCGCGGCCGCAGACCGGTGGCCCGTCTGGCTTGCGGGGATGCTGGCCGTCTGCGCGGCCGCCCTGGCATATCGCCCGTAACGCCCCCCGGCGGGGGGCCGTTTACTCTTTGTAAATGGTAGCCCGCGTCCCGTTCCCCCGTGGACGCGGCAGCCGGGGCCGCAGGAGCGACCACGATTTGCCGCGCCCGACACTCCGTTTTCGCCTGGAGTCGTGGCGCGCTTTCCAGCGCGCACTCGACCCGCTCGGAAAGCCGCGGCCCTACCCCGGGCCGCGGGTCTAGCCGCCGGCGGCGGCCAGGCGGGCGAGCGACTCCTCCTTGCCGAGGAGCTCCAGGCTCTCGAAGAGCCCCGGCGAGACCTTCGACCCCGTGACCGCGAGCCGGACGGGCTGGAAGGCGTCCCGCGGCTTGCGGCCGGTCGCGTCGGCGAAGGCGCGGAGCGCGGCTTCGATCCCCTCGGCCCGCCATGGTTCGACGGGCTCCAGCGCCTGACGCGCCGCGCGGCACGTCTCGGGGTCGGCACCGTCGGGGCTCACGGGCCCGAACAGGAAGCGGACGAAGTCCGGGTACTGCGAGAGCTTCTCGATCTTCTCCTGGACGAGCGGAGCCGTCGCGCGCACGCGGTCTTCGGGCCAGTCCACGCCCTGCTCGCGCAGCCACGTGAGGAGGACGCGCGCGTAGTCGTCGACGGGGAGCGCGCGCAGGTGGACGCCGTTCAGCCAGTCGAGCTTCTCGTAGTCGAACGTCGCCGGGCTCGACACGACGCGCTCGAGCGAGAAGCGCTCGACGAGCTCTTGCGGCGACATCACCGTCGTCTTGTCGTCGTAGCTCCAGCCGAGCAGCGCGAGGAAGTTCATCAGCGCAGGCGCGTAGTAACCGTCTGCGCGGAAGGCGTCGATCCCGACTGCGCCGTGGCGCTTCGACAGCTTCTTCCCGTCGGTGCCGAGGACGCTCGGGATGTGCGCGTACACGGGGATCTCCGCGCCGAGCGCGTGCAGCACGTTCAGCTGCGTCGGCGTGTTCGAGATGTGGTCGTCGCCGCGGATGACGTGCGTGATCCCGTCGAGCATGTCGTCGACGGGGTTCGCGAAGTTGTAGGTCGGCCGGCCG
The DNA here is from genome assembly GCA_019237315.1 of Actinomycetota bacterium. Classification (GTDB taxonomy): domain Bacteria; phylum Actinomycetota; class Thermoleophilia; order Gaiellales; family Gaiellaceae; genus PALSA-600. The sequence continues at coordinate 4,301 of JAFAHG010000180.1, read as the reverse complement.
TCGGAGCGGACGATCACGGGGTCGGCGAGGTTCTCGTTCGCGAACTCGATGCGACCGCGGACAGCGTCGTCCCACGCGACGACACCGTCGTCCGGCATGCGGAAGCGGATCGCGCCCTCGTCCTCGTACGCCTTGTCGTCGGCGAGCAGCCGGTCCGCGTATTCGCGCGCCGCCGGCATCCGGTCGAGCTGGAAGCTCGTCGGCCCGTCCCAGTCGATGCCGAGCCAGCGCAGCGACTCCTGGATCTGCTCCGTCGCCTCCTCCACCTCGCGGCTCGTGTCGGTGTTCTCGATGCGCAGGAGGCAGTCGCCGCCCTGCTGGCGTGCGAACAGCCAGTTGAAGAGGAACGTGCGCACGCCGCCGACGTGCAGGAACCCCGTCGGGCTCGGTGCCATGCGGACGCGGACGCTCACGCGCCTATCGTAGGAGCGCGATGTTGTTCGGCGCCCACGTCTCGTCCTCCGGCGGCATCGACACCGCGATCGACCGGATCGAGAAGATCGGCGGCGACTGCGTCCAGGTCTTCACGCAGTCGCCGCGCATGTGGCGCCCGACGGCTCACAAGCCGGACGCGATCGAGCGCTTCAAGGCGCGTCGCGTGGAGGCCGGGGTCCGCGGCGTGGTCTGCCACGCGCTCTATCTCTGCAACCTCGCAGCACCGGACGACGCGATCTACGAGAAGTCCGTCGCCGCGATGCGGGCGACCGTCGACACGGCCTGCGCGATCGACGCCGACGGGGTGATCTTCCACGTCGGCTCGCATCTCGGCGCAGGCTTCGAGGCAGGCCGCGAGCGCGTGGTCGCTGCGCTCGAGCAGGTGCTCGAACGCTGCGCCGGCGACACGTGGCTCCTGATGGAGAACTCCGCCGGTGCGGGCGGCACGATCGGGCGATCCGTCGACGAGCTCGCGCTCCTGGTCGACGCACTCGACCGACATCCACGGCTTGGCATCTGTCTCGACTCGTGCCACCTCTACGTGTCGGGCTGCGACGTGACGGATCGAGCCGCCCTCGATGCGCTCGTGCGCGATGTCGACGGGTCGATCGGCCTCGACCGGCTACGCGCGCTGCACGTCAACGACAGCGCGGCACCGCTCGGCTCGAATCGCGACCGACACGCGAACATCCTCGAAGGTCTGATGGGCGAAGGGCTCGGCGCGTTCCTCGCCCATCCCGCGTTCCAGGAGCTCCCTGTCTACCTCGAGGTGCCCGGACGCGAGAACAAGGGACCCGACGCGGACGAGATCGCGAAGCTCCGCGCGCTGCACACGCGCGCTACGTCGTCCGCAGCTGCGCGAAGATCCGGAACGTCGGCTCGCCGACCGGCAGCTCGCCGAACTCGGGGTTGACACACCCCGGGTCGTCGTAGCGCGAGTCGTAGGTCCGCTCGACCTCGGCCTTGCACATCGGCAGCGGCCGACGCAGCGCACGAATCGCCCCGAAGCCCGCCTGCCGCCGTTCCGCGGCGCGCAGCATGTCGAGGTCGATCTCGACGTCGTACACCTTCTGCATGCACCCGACGTACGTGTGACCCCACCCTTCGTACGAGTAGACGAACGGACAGCCGCGCGCGAGGCACGCACCGGGATACACGACCTTGTCGCAGTGCACCTCGCAGCGTCTGCACTCCATCTCGTCCTGAGGGCGAAGCGGAAGCGCGGTCGAGGTCTGTCGCTGCTGCATCGGCGGAATTGTCAGCCCCTTTCGAATTCCCCGCAAGACTTGACTTTCGCCGGGGTCGGCGCTAGTGAGTCTTGCTTCGTCATCGTGCCGACGTCGTACCCGCGCGGCACACTCCTTGCACATACATAACGTTCGGCGGGTGGGCAGGAACCTCCTGTGGGCGTCGCTTGCACTGACGCCGGTCGCGCTCGTCGTGCGCTACGCGTTCGACGCGGGCGACACCGCGGTCTTCGTCCTCGCGGCGCTTGCGCTCGTGCCGCTCGCGTGGCTCGTCGGCGAGGCGACGGAGCACGTCGCCGAGCACACCGGCCCGGGCATCGGCGGTTTCGTCAACGCGAGCTTCGGCAACGCGCCCGAGTTGATCATCGCCCTCTTCGCGATCGCAGACGGCCTACCGAACGTCGTGCGGGGATCGATCGCGGGGTCGGTGGTGTCGAATCTGCTCCTCGTGCTCGGCCTCGCGGTCGTGGTGGGCGGCGACCGGCCGCTCGACCGGCGCTCGCTGCTCCTGCAGCTCGGCCTGATCCTCGCCGCGCTCATCCTCTTCCTCGCCCCGTCGGTTCCCGGCTGGCACGGGAATCCGGATCGCCATGCACTGTTCGTCGTCTCGCTGCCGATCGCAGCGGCGCTGCTCGCGCTCTACCTCGCGACGACGCTCGCGAACCTGCGCGTGCACGCCGACGCGCAACGCGCGGCTCCGTCGAAACACGCGTGGCCGCTGCGTGTGGGGCTCGGCGTGCTCGGCGCCGCGACCGTCGCGACCGCGTTCGTGTCGGAGCTCCTCGTGCACAGCCTCGACACGTTCGGACGCGCGCTCGGACTCTCGCAGTTCTTTGTCTCCGTCGTCATCGTCGCGATCGTCGGCAATGCCGCCGAGCACGGCGGCTCGGTCGTCGTGGCACGGCGCGGGAACATGCGGCTTGCGTCAGAGATTGCGGTCTCGTCGACGGCGCAGGTTGCGGTCTTCGTGACTCCCGCGATCGTGCTCGTCTCGTGTCTCGTCGGACGCGGACTGCCGCTCTCGTTCCGCGCTGTCGAGCTCGCGACGATGGCGCTCGCCACCGTGGCGGTCGCAGCGGTCGCCGTGCGCGGACGCTCGCAACGGTGGCACGGCGTCACGCTCATGGGCGCGTATGTCGCGGTCGCGGTTTGGTACGGGCTAGCCGGAGACCGCTAGCACCCCGAGCGCGCGGGGTGCGAGCTCGATCGCGCGCTCGACGTCGTCGTCGGTGACGTCGAGATGAGTGAGCGCACGGAGAACGCCGGGGACGACCGTCGGCGTCAGAGCGACACCCTCTGCCTCGAGGCGCGCGAGCGCCTCGTCCTTCTCCATACCGAGCGCACCGACGTCGACCTGCACGAAGTTCGTCTCGACGCGCTCCGGGTCGACCGGAACGCCACGCTCGTACCACCCCTCCGCCAGCCGGCGCGCACGCTCGTGGTCGTCGGCGAGCCGGTCGACGTTGTGCTCAAGCGCGTAGACACCCGCCGCGGCGACGATCCCGGCCTGGCGCATCGCGCCGCCGAAGCGATGCTTCTCGACGCGCGCGCGGCGCATGAGCTCGCGTGAGCCGGCGAGCAACGCGCCGAGCGGACAGCCGAGACCTTTCGACAGGCAGAGCGTGACGGTGTCGCAGTGACGTCCCCACTCGGAAGCCGGCACACCGAGCGCGACGGCCGCGTTCGCGAGGCGCGCACCGTCGAGATGCACGCGCAGTCCGATACCGCGCGCAGTCTCGACGACGGCGGCGAACTCGTCGAGCGGCCAGATCGTCCCGCCGGCCGTGTTGTGCGTGTTCTCAAGCGCGAGGACGGAGGCGGTCGGGATGTGGAAACCGTCGGAGGCATGCACTGCCGCACGCACCTGGTCCGATGTGATGCGCCCGCGGTAACCGGGGAGCCCGCGCGTCTGCAGTCCGGAGTGGAACGCCGCCCCGCCGAGCTCGGCGATCATGATGTGCGCGTTCTCCTCGACGATCAGCTCGGTGCCGCGCACGCCGAGGATCGCGAGCGCGATCTCGTTCGCCATCGTCGCCGTCGGGAGATACACCGCCTCCTCATGGCCGAGGAACGCGGCAGCGCGTTCCTCGAGCGCGAGCACGGTGGGATCCTCGCGGCGCTGCTCGTCGCCAACCTCTGCGCGCGCCATCGCCTCGCGCATCGCCGGCGACGGCCGCGTGCCTGTGTCCGAGCGCAGGTCGATCACACGAGCAGGGTACGGCATCGGGCTACACTCGACGTGCATGAGAACGGTTCTCGTCGCCGCGGCACTCCTGCTCTTCTCGTCCGGGTCCGCGTTGGCGGCGCCGCTCGTCCCGGCTGCGACGCAGCAGCAGGTGAAGGCGATCGTCGAGCAGTTCGGCGAGCCTGAGCTCGAGTACGTCCCGACCGCGGCACCGAAGTACTTTGAGCTCGTGAACTTCGGCGCGTCGCGCGAGGTGATCACCTACACGGTCTCCGACAGCCGCTTCCCCGAAGGCGGAAACCCGAAGGAGCGCTCGGTGTTCTTCTTCGTCGCCCCGTGGAAGCAGGGCCTCGCCAAGTGCCGGCAGGCGAAGAACGGCGTCGCGATGATCGCGAACACGAAGGTGTACTACGAGGGCTTCGCCGCGTGGCGCT
>JAFAHG010000179.1 GCA_019237315.1 Actinomycetota bacterium | reverse complement strand
GCGGTGTCGACGAAGTTGATCCCCGCGTCGAGCGCCCGGTGGATGATGCGGATCGACTCGTCGCGGTCCGTGTTGCCCCACGCGCCGAACATCATCGCGCCGAGGCAGAGCGGGCTCACCTGCACGCCGGTCGTCCCGAGGGTGCGGTACTGCATCGCCGGACCCTAGCGAGGGCAAGATGCCTGGCGATGCAGGCGCTGATCCTCGACTGCGACGGCGTGCTCGCCGACACCGAGCGCGAACTCCATCTGCCGGCGTTCAACGAGGCGTTCGCGGAGGCCGGCCTGGCGCTGCGGTGGTCGGAGGCGGAGTACGAGGAGCGGTTGAAGACCGCCGGCGGCAAGGAGCGGCTCGCGGAGATCGCGCCCTCGCTCGGAATCGAAGACGCGGTTGCGTGGGCCGCCGAGCTGCACACGCGGAAGACCGCGATCTTCAAGCGGCGCGTTGCCTCGGGCGACCTCGCGCCGCGGCCGGGGATCGTCTCCCTCGTGGACGAGGTGCTTGCCGCCGGGATGCGGATCGCGGTCGCGTCGACATCTGCGGAGGAGTCCGTCCGCGGGGTCGTGCGCCGGGTGCTCGGCGACAGGCCGGTGCTCGTCTTCGCAGGCGACGTCGTGCCGGCGAAGAAGCCCGACCCGGGGATCTACCTGCTCGCGCTGCGCGAGCTCGGCGTCGACGCAGCCGAGGCCGTCGCGATCGAGGACACGCGCAACGGGGTACTCGCCGCGGCCGGCGCGGGGATCGCGTGCGTCGCGGCGCCGAGCAGCTTCACGCACGGCGACGACTTCACCGAAGCCGCGCTCGTCGTTGCCGACCTGCGTGACGTAACGCTCGCGGACCTCGAGGGGCTACGGACCTAGCGTGCGCAGGATGCCGGCGTGGAACGCGCTGTTCGACACCGATACCTGCCCCGCGAACGGATAGTCGAGCACGAGCGCGAGCGCGAGACTGAAGCCGATGAGTGCGGCCGTCGCCGCGACGAGCGCGACCTGGGAGCGCCGGTCCTCCATCCCGAAGAAGTAGAGGAAGAAGACCGTGATGATCGCGCCGCCGATCAGCAGCACCTGGAAGACGCCGGGTAGCGCGTCCTCCGATTGCGAGAGACGCGTGCGCCGGTCGGAGACGAGGTCGTTCACCTTGTTCGCCGCCTGGTTCGCGTAGATGATCTCGCTCTGCGTCTTCGGCTGGAAGTCCTCGAGCGTGCGCTCGAGCTCGACCACGCGCTCCGACGACAGCTCGCTTTCCTTCCCGTGCTTCATGAGGTTCCACTCGTTCGTCCGCACGTCGTACGAGTAGTCCTCGATCAGCGACTTGATCTTCGTCTCGACGGGCGCCGGGAAGCCGAGCGTGTCGCGGTAGAGCTGCGAGAGCGACGTCGCCTCCGCCTGGACGTTGTCCTGTGCGGCGTTGAAGCGTTCGTACAGCGCGATGACGATGAACCCGAGCACGATGCCGTAGAGGACTGCGACGAGCGCGAGCAGGAAGCCGGCGACGTCGTTGTTCTCGCCCTTCCGGAGGTGCGGCCACAGCCGCTGCACGACGAACAGACCGACGACCGCGCAGATCACGAACGCGCCCGTGACGAAGATCACGAGCACCGGCGTCGAGAACGTGTTCAGCAGCCAGCGGTCGAAAGTCCCCATCGGCCGAGGCTATCCTGCTCGCGTGTTTCGGGCCACCGGCTTCGTGCTCGTCGTCGCGGCCGCGCTCGCCGCAGCCGCGTCGGGCTCGCGCGGCAGCGCAACCGTGTGTCCGACGGACGGCCTCTCCGCCGGGGGCGCGGCGAAGGTCGTGAAGCTGACTGCGGAAGGCGTCGGCTGCACGAAGGCCCGCGCGATCGCGCGACGCGTCGCGCAGCAGGTCGGCGCCGGGAAGCCCGTCGACGCCGCCGGTGCGCAGGGGCTCTCGTACAACGTCGTCGCGTCATGCTCGCCGCAGTGCACGTCGATGACGCAGGTCGCGCTCACGTATCCGAACGGCACGGTCACGATCACGCTCGGCCACACGCTGAAGACCACGCCGTCGCCTGCGCCCGCACCGGTCCCGGCGCCCGCCCCGGGCCCCGGAACGGTCATCTAGATACAGCCTCCGAAGTCGTAGCCCCACACGTTCACGTAGCCGCATGCGTGGAACGGGTTCGTCTGGATGCTCGCGCTGATGCCGACGATCCGGCCCCAGCCGCCCCAGCCCCACCACAGGAAGCCCTGGTACTCCCACGAGCGGCCGTAGACGTTCGCCGAGCCGCTTCCGGAGAGATCGACCGGCGGTGAGCCGCTGCGCACGGTGATCTGCATCGAGTAGTTGATATCGGCGTAGAACTGCGCGACCCAGAGATCGAGCGTCCCCGTCTCGCCGTGGAACTCACCCGAGACCGGGCTGCGCGCCGTGGCCGTGAAGTCGCCGTTCGGACTGACGTGCAGCGAGACGCCGAACGAGAAACCGCCGTAGAAGAAGCTCGCGTTCGCGTCGAGCTTCGCCCCGCCGAGCGCGGTATCGCACGTCGGCTTGAGGCCGGCGTTCTCGTTCGTCCAGCGGATGAGGTCGGCGATGTACTGGAAGCTCGGCAGGGTTAGGACGAAGAGCCCGAAGTTGATCGTCGTGCCGGGGTACTGCCACGGCTGCGGCTGCGGCGACCGGTACTTGATCGACGCGTTGCAGTTCGTGAACACGGCGTTGCCGTCCGCGCTGAACGAGCCGAGGTCGAGCCTCGCCGCGGCGTCGAGGTAGAACAGGCTGCCGACGATGTTGATGCGGCCGTTGAAGTTGAGAACGCGGCCCGCCTGCACGTTGATGTCCGCGGCGAGCCCCGCGTCCTCCGGGAAGTTGCTGTAGACGAAGTTCGCGTTTGCGACGTTGTAGCCCGCGACGTTGAGGCGGCCGTTCCCGCGGAGGCGGAACAGCGGCGAGCCGTTGTTGCTGACGAAGTCGCCGCCGAAGGCGATGCTCGAGCCGAGGACGTTGACATTCGCGTCGGCGTGCACCGTCACGTTCGAGGAAACGCGTGCGACCGAGACCGACGCCGTCGTCGACGTCCCGAGCAGGTTCAGGCTGCCGCTGCCCTTGAACGTGAAGTCGCCGTTGCCGCTGAACGAGCCGGCGATCGAGATCGAGTTGCCGCTCGCGGAGCCGAGCAGTTGGATCGTCGTCGAGAGGCTGCCGAACGAGGTGCCGGCGGCCTTGCCGATCGTGACCGAGCCGGTCGACTTGAAGCCGCCCAGGTTGAGCGTGACGTCCTTCGCGCTGATGACGAAGTCGCCGCTCGTCGCGTTCACCAGGCCGGTCGGCGTCTGGATCTTCGTCCCTGCCGGAACGCTTCCGTAGTAGATCGCGCCCGCGAGCCTGGCGGAGAAGACACCGCCGATCGAGAAGTTTGCGGTGAACGTGATGCCCGAGCTGTTGACGGTCAGCGTGCCGTCGCCGAGGTCGTACGAGCCGATGCTCGCCTTCACCGCGGCATCGAGGGCGAACGGCTTGTTCGCGCCGTATTCCATGTTGAACCTACCGACGAGCTTCAGCCCGTTCGTGCCGCCGACGAAGATCGCCGCGTCGATCGTCGCGTTGAGCTCGGTGAGCCTGCCGTCCCTCACGCCGAGCGAGACGTCCGCGTTGATCGTCGACCCGAGCAGCTGCATCTGACCGCTCGCCTTGAAGGTCGCGTTGACCGTCGGCGCGGTCTCCACGTGCAGTGCGACCTTCACGCCCTGCAGCGACAGCACGTTCGCGATCGTCAGCTGGTTCAGCGACCCGTTGAGGTCGATGGTCGTCTTCTGGCCGTTCTGCTCGAGCGAGCCGGCAAGCGAGACATCGGTGCCGAGAACGGACACGCCGCCGGAGAACGCGACGCGGAACTTGCTCCCCGCGTACGAGAGCTCGAGATGCGTCTTCTGGACGTCGACTCCGCCGACCGAGAACGCGCCCACGTCGAGCTTCGCGTCGAACGCGAACGGCGAGACGGAGACGTGCGCGGCGACGGCGACGCTGAGACCGGAGATCCGCCCGTCGAACGCGATCGAGAGTCCGGGGTCGTATCTGAACTTGCCGACGGTGCAGCCGTTCGGCGCGACCTCGAACTGGAACTCCTTCGCGGTGACGGCACCGCTCCCGAGGCTGAGGACGTTGACGCCGGACTTCGTCGGGTCGGTGACGTCGATGCCGATGCAGGGCGTCGTCAGCGAGATGTTCGCGACGAGCGTCGTCTGGACGTTGTTCGGCATGCCGAGCGGCGAGCGGATGTCGTTCGGCAGAACCGCGCGGGCACCGAACCCGATCGCCGGCGTCAGCGTCGAGATGTTGAACTGGAAGGAGACCGCGAGGTCGAACAGCGTCATGTCCCTGACGCCGAACGCGTCGCGCCAGCCCGCCTGGCTGTTGAACGTGAAGTCGCCGCTGATCGTCTGCGTCGAGACGGAGAACGCGAGCGCCACGCCGAGCTTCACGTCGCTCGCCGGAAGCGAGGACGTCTTGGCAGTCCCGAGCGACGCCTCGCCGCCGAGCGCGACGTTGAAGTCGCTGGCCTTCTTCTCGATCTGGAAGAACGCCGTCGTCAGCTTCGCGCTCGTCGCCGACGTCGCACTGCCGTAGATGTAGGTGTTGCCGCTGAGCGCGAACTCCATCCGCAGCGAGAAGTCGCCGCTCGACGTGTCGATCTTCCCGGTCGCGCGTCCGCTGACGTCCGCGTTCAGGTTGAGCAGCGACTTGAGCCACGAGGGTGTCGTGAACGAGCCGGAGAGCTCGAACGTGTTCGCCGGCAACTCGACCGCCGACGTGAGCTTCGTGACCGGGTCGACGACGTTGAGCGAGGTCTTGAAGGACGACCAGCCGAGGATCGTGTCGGCGAGCTTCGACCCGTCGCCGCTCGTGCCCGGCAGCTGGAACTGGCCGAGGTTCGCAGCGACCGCCCAGCCGGACGACGAGTACTGCGCCTCGATCGCCGGCAGCTTCCCGATCAGCGGCAGCGTCGCCGAGCCGGTCAGCTTCACCTGCAGGCCGCTCGTGTCCGGCGCGGCCGCGAGGATCGGCTCGCCCGTCGGCGCGCTCATCCCCTTCGAGATCTCGATCTTCGAGCTGTCGATCGAGATGCCGGCACCGAGCGAGAGCGGCTCGGTCAACGACGCCGCGACGCTGAACGCGCCGCTCGGCAGCCCGAGCACGCCGCGGAGCGACGTCTTGACCGTGCCGACCGACGGCAGCGTGAACGCTGCGTCACCGGATGCGTCGAGGAAGATCGACGTGTTCGCGGGACACGGCGCACCGGTGTCGGGGCACGTGTTCGAGAGCTTCAGCTTGACGTTCGAGACGGTGACGCTCGAGTTCGGCGTCCACGGCGCCGCCGGCGCGACGTCGAGCGAGAACTCGTACGTGTCGTCCTTCGCGGCGACGAAGCCGTGCACCTCGCTCGGCTTCAGCGTCAGACCCGGAAGCGGCGACCACGTCGAGTCGCCGAGGCCGTCCGCGGTCAGCGACCAGTTCTTCGGGTTGTCGTAGGTGAGCTTGACGCCGAGTCCGAGGCCGGCCGACGGGCCGGCGAGCTCGAGCGTCCCGGTGCCGGAGAGCCCGAGCGAGTCCGTCGTCGGTGCGATCTTGACGGTCAGCGTCTTGACAACGAGGCCCGGCACGATCTCGAAGGGACCGGTCAGGCTGCCGGTCGCCTCGACCGCGATCGGCCCGTCGGCCGTCTCGCGCTTCACCGAGCCGGAGAGCTCGACGCCGTGCCCCTGCAGCTGCACGACTCGCTGCGCGCTGACCGCGAGCGAGAAGGTGTCGTCGGTCGAGATCGAGCCGGAGATCTCGAGCGTCGGCTTCGGCGAGTCGGGGCTCGTGTCGTTCGCGGGTCCCGTCGCGTTCGCGTCGATCGAGAGCGTGTTCACGCCGTCCTTGACGCTGAAGGTCAGCGTCGTCGTCGCGTCCCAGCCCGACGGGAGCGGGATGAACGCGAGGCCGCTGCCCGACACCGAGCCTTCGGCCTCGACGTTGTCGGCGCTGCTCGTCCCGCCCGGGTACGCGAGGAAGATGCTCGAGTCGCCGGTGATCGAGAACGTCGGCGAGTTCCACGACGCGGGGCCCGTGATCGTCCCCGCGGTGAGCGTGATGCCGTTCTTGTCGATCGAGCCGTCGACGCCGGTCGCCTTCAGGAACGAGCTGAACGTCACCGAGGAACCGGAGAACGAGACCGAGGTGTCGGCGTTGCACCCGGTGCCGCTGACGCTGACGTGCTCCGCGCTGAGCTCGATCCCGCCGGGGAACGTCTTCGAGAACGAGCCGTTCGCGGCGTCCTTCACCAGGTCGCACGCGAACGCCGGGAGCTGCGGTGTCGCCGTCGTCGTCGTCGTGGTGCCGGTCGACGTGGTCGACGTGGTCGACGTGGTCGTCGTGGTCGTCACCGGCTCGGCTGCGGCGACGCGGGCCGCATGCTTCTTCGGCGCCGGCTTCGTCAGCGTGCCGATACCGGTGACGAGCTTCTCGTCGGGTGCGGGCACCTTGTCGCGCGCGGCCATCGCCCCCTCGGGCATCGTCTTCGGCGGCTTCGACTTGCCGAACTGGAAACCCGCCGACGGTGTGAGCTCGGGGATGTCGCGGATGCGCACGTAGGAGCTCGTCGTCGCGCTGCCGTCCGTGACGGTCAGCTGGAAGACGAGCGCCGTCAGCTGTGTGACGGTCGGCATCGCGAACTGAACGTCGGCGCTCGTCGGGTTGACGGTGCCGGCCGCCTGCCCGAGCCACGTGACGCGCGGCGTCACCGACGTGCAGCGGCCCTTCGACGCAACGACGCTCGCGCTCGACGTGCAGAGCTGCGTCCATGTGTACTGCAAGCCGAGACCGCTGCCGCCGCTCCCGTCGCCTTCGAGCGTGATCGTCGTCGGCGTGATCTTCTCGTTCGCCGACACGAGTGGAACGTCGACGAAGGCCGACCTGTCCGGCGCCTTGATCACGGCCTGCAGCGCAGGCTTCGGCGTCACGGGCAGGCTCGCCGTTTCGACGGCGCCGCCGGCACTCGCGTGTGCGACGAGCGAGAGCGTGCGGCCGCCGCTCCGGACGGGGAAGTCTGCGGCGAACTGCACGGCCGGCAGCGTCTGACCCGCCGGCGCGTCACCGGTCGAGGTACAGCGCGCCGTGCGTCCCGTCGGCGCGTCGAAGCAGCTCCAGCCGCTCGCCGTGACCGGCTCGAGCTTCGCACCGGCCGGTGCGTCGATCCCCACTTTGACCGGCACGGCGGTGCCGCCGAGACCGCCGTTCTGCACGGTGAGCGTGAAGCGACCGACGCCGCCCGCCGTCGGCAGCGTGTCGGCGGCGAGGTCGGGCAGCAGCTCGGGCTTCGGCTTCGTCACCGTGACGAGCACGGGGATGCTGAGCGCCTTGGGCGCGCCGGACGCCGTGAGACGCACGCTCGCGGACCAGTCGGTCCCCGTCGGCGTCGGCGCGCCGTCGACGAGCGTCACCTGCGGACCCGGCGTAACGGCGGCCGGGGCGAGTGCGGCACCGACGGTGAACGTGCAGAGGAGCGTCGGCTTCGAGCCGGCTCCGGGCGTGCAGCTCCAGCCCGCGGGGGCGCGGACGGACTCGACCTTCACGCCCGACGTGAACTCCTGGAAGAGCTCACCCGCGCTGCCCGCGGCGATGTCGGCGCCGCCGGCGTTGCGGACGTCGAGCTGCTCGACGAACGGCTGTCCGGTCTCGAACGCCGCAGGCGCGCCGTCGGTCGCGGGCAACGGCGACGCGCCGGCGCCGACCGCGCGAAGCAGCGTCAGCCCCGGGAAGCCGACGTTGCCGCCCGCGAGGATGAAGACCGGGATCGTCGCGATCGATCCCTCGAGGGATGCCATCTCGTCGCTCGACCCGACGACGAACCGCATGTCGCTCGCGCCGGTCTTCGCGCCGGCATTCGCCTGCACGGTCATCGTCAGATGCAGCGTCCGCGCAGGCGGCACGTCGACCTGCTCGACCGGCTTGCACGTGAACTCGGTCTGCAGCGAGTCGAACGGCTTCGTCGCGCAGGTCCACGACACACCGGCGCCGGCCGGCGCCTTCTCGGCCAGCGAGACGACGGAGAGCGAGCTCGTCATGAGCCCGGCGAGCGTGATGCCGGTCTTCGCGTCTTCGCGGCCGAGGTTCGTGACCGCGAGCTCGATGTCCGCTTTCGAGATACCGGGAAGCAGCTCTTGCACGCCGCCGTCCGCCGACGCCTCGACGACGAGGTCGGAGCCGAGCGGCGCGGCGACGAGGAGCTCGTCGGGATAGTGGACCGCGGGCTGCGCGCCGCGCGCTCCGTTCGACACCGTGTCCATCGTCCAGCTGCTGCGCGCGCTGCCGCCGATCGGGATGTCGAGTGCGGCCGCGCCGGCGCCGGACACACGCCACTGGATCGTCAGCTGCGGACTGAGCGCGCCGGCGGCGACCGTCCCGGCGAAGGCGCAGTTCGGCGGGGAGGTCTGCGGTCCGCTGCACGACCAGCCCGTGCCGCTCGCCTGCCAGCTCGAGACGAGCGTCGGCGGAAGCACGTTCGCGAGCTCGATCGCCGCGTGCCCGCTGCCGCCGATCGCAGGCCCCGAGCCCGCGTTCAGGAATTGCAGCTTCTTCGTGACGAGCTCGCCCACGTGGACCGTCGACGGAACGTTCTCCGAGTCGGGGACGAGCGCGGGGAACGGCGCACCGGGGAGCACGTCCGTCGTGGCGGTCGCGGTCTGGTCGTTCGTCGCCGTGTTGCCCGGCGCGGAGAGCGTCGAGCGCAGCGTCACCGGCGTCCCCCCCGTCGCAGACGCGAAGGCGGTCGGGACGCGGAGGCGCACGAGCGACGCGATGCCGGCGCCGCCGGGGATCGAAACCGGCTCGACGGTGGAGCCGCGGGCGATCCCGTAGGTGCAGGTGACGCTCGTGCCGCCCGCGTTCTTGACGGCGGGCTTGCAGATCCACGTGCTGCCCGGCGGTCCGGTGTGTCCCGGGTTCCCGAGTGCGCCCTTCAGAGCGCTCACGTCGGTGACGCCGTCGAAGACGAGCCCGGTCGGAACCTGGAACGTCAGCGTCGCCGGCTGGCCGGCCGTCGTCTCCTGCTTGCCGTTGCTGATCACGACGACGAAGAACTGTGCGAGGCCGCCGGGCGATCCGCCGCCGCCCGCGCGCGAGATCACTCGCACGCTGACGGCGTCGGGCGCGTTCGGCGATTCCGGCAGCGCGTTGACGTTGCCGGGCGGCTGCTGCTCGACCGCGGACGGCGGGAGCTCGTTGATCGCCGTCGTCGCGGCGTAGCCCGCCTGCCGGAGGGCGCGCGCCGGCCGCAGCGCGACGTGTGCCTTCGTTTCCGCGCCGCTCGCGGCGCCCGCGAGCGAGCCCACGAGAGCAGCGACGACGAGGAGGTATGCGGCAACCCGCCATCTCCCCCCGAACATGAGCGACCCTAGAACGCTGGTAACTGCGAAATCAAGTCGGAAGCTGGAACAACCTCGTGTCAGGCCTCAGCAGAGCTGCGAGCTCGGTCACGACCACGTCGGCGCCGTGCTCCCGCAGCACGAGACCGTGCCGGTCGACAGCGACGACGTAGCCGAGCTTCGCCGCCTTCGCGGCGTCGACTCCCGCCGCCGTCGTCTCAAACGCGGCCGTCTCCGCCGGCGGGATACCGAGCCGCTCACACGCGACGACCAGCGTGTCCGGCGCCGGCTTGCTGCGCAGGTGCTCCTCGCGCATCGTGTCTCCGTCGATCACGAACTCGACGAGCGCGTCGAGACCGGCGCGGGCGATCACCCGCGAGGCATTCGCGCTCGCGGTCACGACCGCGCAACGAAGACCGGCTTCGCGCACGCGCTCGAGATAGAGCTGCGCCCCCGCGTACGCCGGCACACCCGCGTCGTCGATCAGCCGGCGAAACGCCTCGGCCTTGCGGTTCGCAAGACCCCACACCGTCGGCGCACCCGGCGCGTCGGTGGGCTTTCCCTGCGGCAGGCGGATGCCGCGGCTTGCGAGAAACGTCTGCACGCCTTCGAGACGCGGCCGCCCGTGGATCGAGTCGCGATAGTCGCGCTCTGTGAAGCCGGAGATGGGCGCCGCCCGTCGCCCACGCTCGGCCCAGCGCGGCAGGAACTCGTCGAACGTCTCGGTCCACGCGGCGGCGTGTACGCGCGCGCTCCCGACGAGGACGCCTTCGAGGTCGAAGACGCATGCGTCGAGGTGCTCGGGGAGGCCGAGCAGCCGGTGCGACGGGGGCGGCGCAGACAGCGGATGGAGCAGGTGCACGCGTTCGACAGCAGCGAGCTCGTCGAGCATCGCCGCCGTCTCCGTGCACTCGCGCGCGAGCCTCCGTGCGTGCGCGCGTAGCTCTCCCGCTGCAACGCCGACGTCGGCCGCGTCGCGCAGGGCATGCCGCGCGCTGTCGAGCGCGATGCGCCATTCGGCGCTGACAGCGTCAAGCGACGACATGCGCCCATGCTGCGGCGAAGCGCGGGCCGCAGCATCAGCGCGTCCGCGGTCGGAGCTGCGGGTTTCTACGCGCCGCTCGCGCGCGTTCACCAGGTCGCGACCGGACCGTCACCGGGCGGTCTACCCGCCGGGCGACACCTGCGCGTATACGTCTTCGCGCGCATCAACGCACGCCCTCGGCGAGCCGGGCGACGTTAGACGGCTCAGCCCGGCTCGCCGAGGCCCTCCCCAAGGTCGTAACCAGGGCGCCACGCGGCGGTAGCCCATGTGACTGCGACCGCGGCATAGGTTCGCGTCGCCGTCAGTCACACGAAACAGGGGGTTGAGAGAGATGAGACTCGCGTTGCGGGCAGCCGTCGGTGCTGCTCTCGTCGCAGCCTGCACCGCCGCCGCGCTCGCAGGCGGCGCCATGCGCACCACCGCCGCACCGTCACCGCCGCCGCCGGCGCCGTGCACGCTCGCGAACGGCGTCAAGCACGTCATCTACCTGCAGTTCGACAACGTGCACTACCGGCGCGACAACCCGAACGTCGCGTCCGACCTCGAGCCGATGCCGCACTTGCTGAACTTCCTCACGCAGAACGGCACGCTGTTCACGAACGACCACACGATCCTCATCTCGCACACCGCGGGCGGGATCCTGTCGAGCCTCACGGGCCTGTACCCGGACCGGCAGGGGCAGACGGTCTCGAACAGCTACGACTACTTCAAGGCGAACGGCGTGCCGGCGTTCACGTCGTCGTTCAAGTACTGGACGGGTTCGGTCGACGGGACGGACGACCCGCTCCCGAACATGATCACCGACAATCAGAAGACGACGCCCGCGCCGTGGGTTCCGTGGACGCGCGCAGGGTGCGACGTCGGCGGCGTCGGCACCGCGAACATGGAGCTCGAGAACAACTCGATCTTCCCGGGCGGTGACATCTCGAACGTGTTCGGCTCGGGCTCGCCCGAGGCGGGCGAGAGCTCCGCGCTCCGCACGACCGACTTCGTCGGCATCGCAGTCCACTGCTCCCAGGCCGCGACCAGCGTCTGCCAGGGCAACGCGCATGCGAAGCCCGACCCGCTCCCGGACGAGCCGGGCGGCTACTCCGGGTTCCAGGCGCTCTTCGGCGCGAAGTACGTCGACCCGGCGATCACGGGCGGCCAGGCGTGCGTGCCGAACACGGCCGGGCAGCCGGTCACGGACGCCGCCGGGAACTGCGGCTTCCCGGGGTTCGACGGCATGCTCGCGACGAACACCCTCGGGTACGTCGAGCAGATGCAGGAGAACGGCGTGCCGGTCACCTACGGCTACATCTCGGACGTGCACGACGCGCACGTCGCCAATCCCGGCGGCGACTTCTACCAGAGCAGCGCGACGGGACCAGGCGAGTCCGCGCACGACCAGCAGCTCGCCGCGTACGACCAGGCGTTCCAGCAGTTCTTCGACAACCTGAAGGCGCACGGCATCGACCAGAAGAACACGCTGTTCGTGATCACGGTCGACGAGGGCGACCACTTCGCGGGCGGCATCGGCACGCCGCAGCCGGACGGGTCACTCGGCTATTCGCACACGACGTGCACGATCCTCACGAGCTGCCCGACGAACCAGATCGGCGAGGTCGACACCAACATGAACGCGTTGCTGCCGACGGCCGACCAGAACGTCTCAGGGCAGACGATCAAGTACGACATCCACTTCGACGACGCGCCGGCCTTCTACCTGACCGGCGACCCGTCGCCGACCGATCCGACGACGCGGCGCTACGAGCGCGACGTCGCGGCACTGACGTCGATCGACCCGTACGTACGTGACGACAACGGCTTTCCGCAGGCCGTGAACCTCGCGCAGCGGCTCGCCGACCCGACGGAGCTCAAGGCGCTGCATATGGTGAACAGCGACCCGAAGCGCACACCGTCGTTCGTGATGTTCGGGAACCCGGACTTCTACTTCCAGCTCTCGAACTGCAGCGGCGTGGCGGAATGCGCGTCGCCCGGATTCGCCTGGAACCACGGCGACATCCAGGACGAGATCGGCAACACGTGGGTCGGCTTCGTCGGACCCGGGATCGAGCATCACGGCATCGACGACAAGACGTGGACCGACCACACGAACGTCCGACCCACGATCCTGGCGGCGGTCGGACTGAAGGACGACTACGAGACGGACGGGCGCGTGCTCGTCGAGGCGTTGAGCGGCGACTCGCAGCCGAAGGCCTTGAACGGCGGCAAGATCCAGGACCTCGGCGACGCCTACGAGCAGATCAACGCCCCGTTCGGCGAGTTCGCCCAGGACACGCTGGTCGCCTCGACGCGGGCACTCGAGAGCGGCACGCCAACCGACGACTCGACGTTCACGTCGATCGAGTCGTCACTCTCGTCCCTGATCTCGCAGCGCGACGCACTCGCAGGCCAGATCAAGGACGCGCTCTACCACGCGGCGTTCGACAACCAGAGGATCGACGACCACACCGCAGAGGGGTGGATCGATCAGGCGAACGCCCTCCTCAGCCAGGCGCAGAGCCTGGCGGCGGCACCCTAGACGTACGACCGGCGCATGCCCGTCCCCGAAGCGGGGCGGGCATGCGCCTGCTTCGCCGAGGCGAGAACGCGGGTTCCGGTCGTGTAGGAGGTGACAGTGGGGCTCGGCGTCGGACTCGACGTCGGAGTCGCGGCGCTGCCGAGCATCTGCTCGAGCAGGTTGCGGAATTGCGCGCCTGCGATCGGCGCCACGTCCTTCGCGCCACGGATGCAGTTGTCCGGGCTCGGCCAGTAGGAGACGGCGAGCGTCGATGCGAAGCGCTCGCACCCCACCTGCTCGAGCGTCAGGTTTGGCTGGTCGCCGTAGCACCACGCGGTCGCCCCGAGCGCCTGGGTGAGCTGGGCGCGCTGGTCGTCGTTCAGCAGGAAGAAGTGCACCTGGTGCGCGTATTCGTTCTGGACGACGCCCCAGGAGTAGTCCCCCGGCTGGTCGAGGAGGTTCGAGTCGAGGTAGATGTGGCCGGGAACGGACTGCGAGACGGAGCTCGGGGCGATCGTGATCGTGATCTGCTCCGGTATCGCGCTCCAGTCGAAGGAGCTCGCGTCGAGCGCCGAGCGCACCTGCGCTTGCTCGGCGGGCGTGCCGCCGTCGAAGACGTAGTTGCCCCCGGATGCGAGGCAGCGGCCCGGGGCGGCGAGAGCTGCGAGAACCGCGAAGGCTGCGGCCGTCTGGCGGAGCGGCGAGGTCATGCCGAAGACGTCGGTGCGCCCGGCTCCGCGTCAGATCAGCACTCCGCGGCTTCCTCCCTCGTCAGATCGGGGTTTCCCGGATCCCCGTTTCCGGGGATGCATACCTCCGTTGCCACTTGTAAACCATTGCGAAATAGGGTCAAATTGCGTCTATCGCCCGCCCGCGCGTGTCGCCACGCTGGCAGGGCGGCCCGGTCGCGGGCGGCAGGCACCCCCGACCCGAGGACGCGTGAACTTCGCCGAAGCCCTGACTGCCCTGGGAGCCGACCCGAACGCCGCGGTCGACGAGCTCGGCGTGCCGATCTACATCGCGGACAGCGAGGGGATCGTCCGCTGGCAGAACCGGGCGTCGCTCGCGGTCGTCGGCGACATCCGCGGTCTCGCCCGCGTGCGGGTCGTGGCGCGCGAGGAGCGCGAGGCGTCGGACAGCCGACTCGCCGCGCTCGCGCTCCCCGACGCTCGCCCGGTCGTCTCGAGCGTGCTCGTCCAGGGCGACCGGGGGCCGGTCCGGCTGCGCTCGCTGATGCAGCCCCTCCGACGGGAAGGGCAGTTCGTCGGGATCCTCGGCGTCGTGCTCTCCTCGCACTTCCAGCCGGCGAGAAGCCGCGTCGAGCCGACGCCGCGCCAGCTGCAGGTGCTCGCGCTCCTCGCTGCGGGCCGCTCCACGAGCGAGATCGCCGTGGAGCTCGGCGTCGCCGTCGAAACCGCGCGGAACCACATCCGGCGGCTCCTGCAGACGCTCGAGGTGCATTCGCGGATCGAGGCGGTCGCGCGGGGACGCGAGCTCGGCCTCCTGTGAGAGCCGTCTTCAGCCTATTTGGGTCATGACAGGCGAAAGAGGTTCTGGCAGAAAGGGTTGACCGATGGCAGCACAGGGGGGACGAATCAGGAGGGCGGCATGATCCGCTGCGTCGTCGCGGACGACCATCCCGCGCTCGTTCGGGCGCTGTCCGAGTTCCTCGACGACGAGGGCTACCCGGTGGTCGGCACCGCGCGGAGCGGCCCGGAAGCACTCGAACGCATTCGCGAGCTCGAGCCGGACGTCGCGATCGTCGACCTCCGAATGCCGCGTCTGTCCGGCATCGAGGTCGCACGCGAGGTGAGCCGCGCGCGCCTCGCGACCGGGGTCATCATCTACACGGGCTTCGCGGAGCAGGCGCAGCTCGTCGAAGCGGTCGACGTCGGTGCGCGGGGATTCGTGCTCAAGGAGGCGCCGCTCCTCGATCTCGTGCGCGCGATCGAGACCGTTGCGGACGGACGAACATACGTCGACGCGGTGCTCGCGGGCAGCGTCGCGCGAGGCGCGACGGTGCACAAGCTCACGGAGCTGACGCAGCGCGAGCGGCAGGTGCTGCGCGCGCTCGCCGACGGGAAGTCCTACGACGAGATCGCCAGGGACCTCTTCATCTCGCCCGAGACCGTGCGCACCCACGTGCAGAAGGCGATGAACCGCCTGGACGCAAGCACGCGGACGCAGGCAGTTGCGAACGCGCTGCGGCAGGCCCTGATCGCCTAGTCTGCGATCAGGCCTTCGCTGCGCGCGACGACGACCGCTTCGAGCCGCGAGTGTGCGTGCAGCACGCGCAGGATCTGCCGGACGTAGTTGCGCACGGTGTGCGTGCTCAGGTGGAGCGACGCGGCGATCTGGTCGGTGGAGCTTCCGCCCGCGAGCAGGCCGAGCACCTCGAGCTGGCGCGAGGTGAGCCCGCTGCCGCGACTCTCCGTCGGCACGCCGCGCTTCAGGGAGACGCCGAAGAAGCCCGCGCACATGTTGTCGGGATCGACCGGGACCGAGCTCGTCTCGACGCGAACACGGCGGCCGTCCGGCAGGAGCGCCTCGATCTCGTAGTCGGTGACCGGAGCGCCGGCGAGCTTCAGGCCGCGCTGCCGCTCCACCTCGGCGCGGTACTCCGGTGCGACCGTGCTCGAGTAGTGCTCGCCGACCCGGTTCCCGAACGTCGAGTCGAACGCGTCGTTCACCCAGGTGAACGTCCCCTCACGGTCGACTGTCCAGGCGGGGATGCTCACATGCTGCAGGACATCCCTCAGATCCGATGCCGCGTTGGCCGCCATTGCCGGTAGCGGATCACATCGCCCTCCTGTGGTCAACGCCGCCGATGATTTCGAACCGGAGGCGTCGTCCTACCTGCGATGCGCGCGACGATCGCGACCGTCGGGGCTCTCGCCCGCCTTCAGCTCGAAGCGCGGCAGGTGGGGCTCGAGCTGCACCTGCGGGGCGTTTCGCGCGAGCTGCGCGAGCTCGTCGCCTTCGCGGGACTCGAGGAGGCTCTACGCCCCGAGACGGGGTGGGAGGCCGAAGAGCGGAAAGAGCGCCGCGGTGTCGAGGAAGAACGTGAGCTCGGCGACTTTCCCGTCCCGTAGCTCGATGACCTGCAGCGCCCACGGGTCGTAGCCGCCGTCCGGCGAGGGCTTGTACTGGCCGAACGCGGGCGATCCGTTCGCGCGCCCCGCGGGCAGGACGCGCGAGCCCTTGCAGCCGATGCCGGGGCCGTACCACCACGTGAAGATGTCGTCGCGGCCCGCGATCCACATGTCGTAGGGCGGCATCGACTGTGTCGCGTCCTCGCGGATCACCTGCGCGAGCCGGTCGAGGTCGTACGCCTCGAACGCGGCGACGTACCGCGCGAGGAGCTCTTCGTCGAACTCGGCGTCGGTCGGCGCACCGTCTGCCGCGGCGAGCGTTGCGCGTGCACGCTGGAGCGCGCTGTTCACCGACGCGACGGACGTCTCGAGCAACTCGGCCGCCTCCGTCGCCTGCCAGTGGAGCACCTCGCAGAGGATCAGCGCCGCGCGCTGCTTCGGCGGCAGCTGCTGAAGCGCGGCGACGAACGCGAGACGGATCGTGTCGCGCTCGACGGCGATGTCGGCCGGATCGGGTGCCGGCAGGATCCACGTCGCCTCGCCACGCTCGTGCAGGTTCTCCATCACGGGCTCCTGCGCGGGCCCGAGGTCCATGGGGCGCGCGCGACGCTCGCGGCTCGAGAGCATGTCGAGGCAGACGTTCGTCGCAATCCGGTAGAGCCACGAGCGGAGAGCGGCGCGCCCCTCGAAACGGTCGATCGCGCGCCACGCGCGCACGTACGCCTCCTGCACCGCATCCTCGGCCTCGAACGGCGAGCCGAGCATCCGGTAGCAGTACGCGACGAGCTCCGCGCGATGCTGCCCGAGCGCCCCCTCGAGCTCGGCTGTCGCCTCCATCACGGCCATCCTACGACTCAGACTCTCGGCGGTGGCGAAAGTCATCGCGCGAGACTAGATTCGACTCTCTGTGAGCCGTCGTCTTCTCGTGACGTTGCTGATAGCCGTCTCGACGGGCTTGGCCGCGGCCGGCGTCAACGGGCAGACGGGATACGCGACGACCCCGACGTCGGCCGGTGCGGTCGACCTGAAGGCCGTCCCGCTCGGCGACGGCTACGTCGGCAGCACGCCGAAGGTCGGCTACGTCGACTCGTGCGTCACGAGCTTCAACCCGAACGCCGGCGGCTCACAGGTCGACGGCCCGTGGATCGACACGACGGCGAAGACCTGGAACTACACGACGAAGCTCGCCGTCAACGGATCGGTTTCGTGGCCGCAGGCCTCGTACAAGGCAACGGTCGCGGGGACGAAGCGCACGATCACGTTCAACGACCTCCCGATCAACCACACGACGGGAACGTTCCCGATCGCATCCGACGACCCGGCACATGCCTACGACGCCAACCCGAACCACATCGCGGCGCAGGCGTTCACGATGACCGTTCCGGCGACGCCGACGGCGGCGAACAAGCCGTCCTGCGTCGGGCTCGGTGTGATCGGCGTGCTGAGCGACGGCGTCGTGCTCTACGACGCACTCGACGGGGAGGGCCGCGATGCCGGTGCGCACGAGGTACTCGACGCCTGCGCGGGACATCCCGACTCGGGCTCGATCTACCACCACCACGACGTGCCGCCGTGCATCGTCGACAAGGTCCCGAACGGGACGACGCAACTCGTCGGCTACGCACTGGACGGGTACGGCATCTACGTCACGAAGGACGCGAGCGGGAACCTGCCGTCGAACACGCAGCTCGACGCGTGCCACGGCACGACGAGCAAGGTTCTGTGGAACGGGAAGCTGCAGTCGGTCTACCACTACGTGGCGACGATTGAATACCCCTACACCGTCGGCTGCTACCACGGCACGCCGGCGAGCGCGCCGGCCGGCAGCAAGCACACGAACAACGGCGGCGGCACCGGCCCACAGAGCGGCGGCCCTCCCGGCGGCCCGCCCCCGGGCGGCCCCCCGCCGACCTAGGGTTCCAGCGCCGCGACGGTCGGCGGCGACGTCCTCTCCCTGACGTGCGCGTCGCGGCGAAAAGGATGCGGAAACGTGGCAAGGTTGTCCTCCGCGTTGCCCACGAGTGAACAGCAGCGAAAGGCCGAGGCGTTCGCCGCGCTCCACGCCGGCGAGCCGTTCGTCATCCCGAACCCGTGGGACGCCGGCTCGGCGCGCATCCTCGCGGCGCTCGGGTTTCGCGCGCTTGCGACGACGAGCTCCGGCTTCGCGTTCACGCTCGGGCGCGACGACGGCGAGACGACGCTCGACGAGATCGTCGATCACGTCGCCGCAGTCGACGCAGCGACGCCGCTGCCGGTCTCCGTCGACCTCGAGAACGGCCACGGCGACGAGCCGGAGGCCTGCGCGGACGCGATCTCCCGCGTTGCCGCCGCGGGTGCGGTCGGCGCATCCATCGAGGACTGGAACCGCGCGAACCGGATCTACGAGCCGGCGCACGCAGTCGAGCGCGTCGCCGCCGCGGTCGAGCGCGCGCATGCGCTTCCGTTCCCGTTCGTGCTGACGGCGCGCGCGGAGAACTTCGTCCACGACCGGCCCGACCTCGACGACACGATCGCGCGGCTGCAGGCCTTCGAGGGCGCGGGCGCGGACGTCCTCTTCGCGCCGGGGCTGCGGACCGTCGACGAGATACGGACCGTGTGCGCATCGGTCTCGAAGCCGGTCAACGTGCTCGCCGTGCGCGCCCTCTCGTTCGCCGAGATCGCCGAGGCCGGGGCGCAGCGCGTCTCGGTCGGCGGCGGGCTCACGTGGACGGCGGTGAACGCGTTCGTCGCCGCGGCGAGAGCGATCCGCGACGACGGGGACTTCTCGGGGCTGGGGTCTTCTGCCAGTCTGTGGGATCCCGGCCTCAGCGCCGCAGGCTGAGGCCGGGAATCTCCACAAAGCTCACGGACGGGGGGTAGTCGCCGTGAGGGGCTCGCTGCCGCCGTGAGGGTCGGCGACAACGATGCGCGGACCCGGTGCGAGGATCGGGTCCGAGCTCTTCGACCTACGGTGTCGTGCTGGTCGCTCCCGTCGCGCCGGTCGCGCCGACCGGCGTCGTGCTGGTCGCTCCCGTCGGGCCGGTCGCGCCGACCGCGGCCGTGCTGGACGTCGACGCAGTCGTCGTCGTGGACGTCGACGCAGTCGTCGCCGTGGACGTCGACGCGGTCGTCGTCGTGGACGTCGACGCGGTCGACGTCGAGGACGCAGAAAGATCCTGCGGCGGCAGCGTCGACGGGTCGGTGTCCGGGTCGGCGAGCAGCGCGGCCACGTCGTCGCTCGTCAGGGCGAGGGCCGACGGGTCGACGGTGTTGTCGCCTTCGGCCGCGTCCTCCTTCGATGCGGAGGTGGCCGCCACGCTGTTCCACGACGCGCTGTTCCACGACGCGGAGTTCCACGAGGCGCTGTTCCAGCTCGCCGAGTTCCACGAAACGGAGTTCCACGACGCGGAGTTCCAGCTCGCGGAGTTCCACGACGCGGAGTTCCACGACGCACTGTTCCACGAGGCGCTCGACTGCACCGCACTGTTCCACGAAGCGCCGGCGAAGGAGTACGAGGTCACGCCGTTCAGCGTCGGACCCGCGTGCACCCACTGCTCGAGCGCCAGGTTCGGGTTCGGCGGGGTGCCCCATAGGTTGACGGCCGGGCCCGCCTGGATGACCCCGACGCCGCCCGCGTCACCGAGCTTCCGTCCGGCAACGGCCGTGAGCATGAGCGCGCCCTTGACCTGGTCCGGCGTCCAGCCCGGGTTTGCGGCGAGGATGTTCGCCGCCGCGCCCGACACGATCGGAGCTGCGAAGGACGTGCCCGAGAGCTGGATGTAACCCGGCGAAGTGACGCTGTCCGGCCGCTGCGTCGGCAGCGCCGAGCTCGGCGGCACCGGGCCGATCATGTAGCGGCCCGGGGCCGACACCTCCGGCTTGAAGAAGCCGTCGACCGTGTAGCCGTACGCCGACCACGGAGCCATCGTCGCCTTCGCGGCGTTGACGGTGCCGTTCGTGTCGGACGCACCGACCGTGATGACGAACGGGTCGTCGCCCGGGCTGTAGATGACGCCGCTCGGCGAGCCGTCGGTGTTGCCGTAGTTACCGGCCGCTGCGACGACGGTGATGCCGTTGAACCAGAGCTGCTCCACCGCGCGATCGAGCGGGTCGATGTAGAACGGCGCGGTGATGTCGCTGTGGAGCGAGAAGTTCGCGACCTTGATGTTGTACTTCGACGCGTTGTTCAGGATCCACTGGCAGGCATTGATGATGTCGCTCGTCATGCCCATGCCGTTCGAGTCCATGACCTTGACGTCGACGAGGTTGGCCGCAGGATCTGCACCGGTGATGCCCGGCAGGCTGTCGGCGGCGATGCCGGCAACGAACGTGCCGTGGCCGCTGCCGTCCGCGGCGCCCTGAGCGAGCGGGAGCGAGCTCAGGTTGACGGAGGCGACGACGCGGCCGCCGAAGTCGGCCCGGCTCGCGTCGATGCCGGAGTCGACGATCGCGATCGCCGGCATCTTCGACGCGAAGCTGCTCCTCGCGTCCTTCGGCCACAGGTTGGCGCTCTTCGAGTCGTACGGCCAGAGCTGCGTCGAGTAGAAGAGAGACGAACCCGGCCCTGCCGGACCACCGAGGTCGGCGGCGTTCGCGGGCATGTTCGACGTGATCGCCGAGATGCCGCCCTTGTCGGAGTGCTGGATCAGCTCCGTGAGCTGCCTGCCGGTGAGCGTGACCGCAACGCCGCTGATCGAGTTGAACTCGCCGGAGACGTTCTGGTTCACGATCTGGTTGCCGGCGCTACCGAACGCGGCCTGTGCAGCGGCGAGCTCCGCGTTCGCGGCCGCGAGCGCGTTCTGAGCCGTCTGCAGATCGGTCTGGTCCTTCGCGACGTTCGCGGCTGCCGCTGCCGCGGCGTTCTGGTCGCCCTTCTTGCCCGTCTGGGCGGCCTTGGCCGCTTTCGTCGCATAGTCGGCCTGGTCGGACGCGAGTTTCGCCGTCGCCTGGTTGACCTTGTTCTGCGCGTTCGTGACGTCGTTCGTCGCCTTGTCGACCGCGTGCTGGAGCTGGTCGTTCGCGTGCGCAGCCCAGTCGGCGATCCTGTGCGCCACGTGGTCGGCGTCCGCGCTGCCGTCGCCCTGGATGATGACGTTGAACGTCGAGTCTGGATTCGCCTGCGCCTGAGACGTCAGCGAACCGTCGATGTAGACGTTGGACGAGCTCGTGCTCGTGCTCTTCGTCGCCGTGCTGGTCGCAGTCGCCGCCCAAGGGAGGACGAGCACCAGCGCGAACGCAGCCAGAAGCGAAAGCGTTGCAGTCCGTCCGCCCTTGCCCCAGAGCGCGCTGCTCCGGGTCCCCTTCCCGCCCGTTCTCGTACCCCAGAGCGCGCTCGCGCGCTCGTCCCGCCGCAGAGGACGCATCGCTTGTTGTCTCCTTCCACCGCGCTCGTGCGCGGGCCGCAGTTGCCGCAAGAAAAACCTTCGCCAACTTAAGCCGTCCTAACCTCCGTCGCGTCCCCCGAAAAGGTGGCGGCGGAAAGATCACTCGGCCGAGGGACACCACGGTTATCGGCCGCCCGCACCGGACACACCAGCGCCGTGCCGGTGAAGAAACCGCACGACGAGACGCTGCGCGAGCACTACTTGCGCGGCCTCGGCATGTCTGCCCGCAACAACTCGCTCGCCTACGGCTACTCCGTGGTCGCGACGTGCTCGTTGGGCGCGGTCGACCGGCTCGACGGTGCGCCCCGGATCCCGGACCTCTTCCTGTTCGTCGTCGGCGCGTGCGTCCCGTTCGCCGTGCTCAACGCGCTCGTGACCGGCGGTTTCCGCGAGCGCGTCGACGTCGAGCCGCCCGTCGTGCTCTCACTGGGAGCCGCGTTCGGGCTCTTCTCCGCGTCGGCCTCGCTCGCCGTCGCGACGGGAGTCGCCTGGGCCCTCAACGGGGCGGCGGCCTGGTGTCTCGCCGCGCTGGCCGCGACCGTCGCCTATCTCCTCCTGGCAGCGCTCGAGATCATGCTCGCACGGCGCGCGCACCACGCCGCGGGGCGGACGGACCTCGAGCAGTACTAGGGCGGCGGCGAACCGGCGCCGGCGTGCCGATGTTCGTCGCCGACGCCAGCATCCGCACCCGCGTCTTCGGCGACTTCGCGAGCTCGTGGACGAGCGCGGTGTGGGCCTCGGCCGGCGTGTAGCAGCCCGCCTGGCATTCCTTCGAGTGCTGGGTCATCACCCCGACGAAG
>JAFAHG010000027.1 GCA_019237315.1 Actinomycetota bacterium | reverse complement strand
ATCGCGCCGCGCGCCGTCGTCCGCGACGGTGAGATCGTCCCGCGCCGCGTCGGGAATCTCAGCGTCACGTTCGACCACCGCGTCGTCGACGGCGCGCGCGCCGCTGCGTTCACGCTCGCGCTGATCGAGCGGCTCGAATCAGGCGGCTAGGTGCGGCTCGAGCATCGCCTCGATGCGAGGCGCGCTCACGCGGCCGACCAGACGTGCCACCTGCCGCTTCTCGTGCATCAGGACGAGCGTCGGCGCGGACTCGACCGACAGGCGTTCCGCGAGATCCGGGCGCTGCGCGACGTCCACCTGCACGACGCGAAGGCGGTGCCGCTCCTTGCGCGCGATGTGCGCGAGGAGGCTCTCCATCCGGCGTGAGGGGCCGGACTGCGTCGAGCTGAAGAAGAGGAGAGTCGGGCGGGCGTCGGGCATGGGCAGGCGAAAACTGCGTTCTCTTACCCCGAAGACGCCACGGGGAAACGCGGGGCTACACTCCCGCCGCGATGGGCGCCTGGTACTGGATCGGAGTCTTCGCCGGCGTCGGTGTCGCGCTCGGACTCGTCGCGTCCGCTCCGTTCCCGCGCGTCGTCCTCGCGGCGGTGCCGGCTGCGGTGGTCGCGGCGGTCGTCGGATACCTCGCCGTCCGCTGGCCGGAGGCGGTCGGCGGAGCCGCAGGTGGAGTCGCGGGCGCGCTCGGCGCGGCGCCCGTCGTCGCCGGCGCCGTGCGTCGTGGCGGCACGCGCGGCGGGCTTGCCGTGTTCGTGGTGCTCGGGGCTCTCGGTGTCGCAGCGCTCGCGTTCGTGCCTGCGCTCGGGTACGTCGAGGCGGTGCTGCTTCCCGCGATCGGCTTCCGTCTGCGCTCGCGCCTTCCGGAGCGGTACGCGGGTCTCCGCACGCTCGCGCGTGACTAGGAGGGCGAAGCCGGTCGTCCTCGTCGTCATCGACGGCCTCACGCCGTCGATGCTCGAAGCGACCGACACGCCCGCTCTGCGCTTCCTGCTCGAGCACGGCGAGTATCGCCGCGCGATTTCGACGTTTCCGTCCCTCACACCGGTCTGTCTCGCCTCGATCGCGACCGGTTCGCACCCCGACGTGCACGGCATCCCACACCTCGTGTGGTGGAACCGGCGCGACGAGCGGCTCGTCGAATACGGCTCGTCGTTCGGTGCGCTGCGCGCGGCGGGGCTCGCGCGCAGCCTCCGCGACACGATCGTGAACCTCAACGAGCGTCATCTCTCGAAGGACGCCGAGACGATCTACGAGGCGCTCGAGGACGGAGGTCTGACGACGGCCGCGATCAACATCACGACGTACCGCGGCCGCAACCGGCAGCTGCCGACGATTCCCGGCGCGCCGGCGGTGATGGGGCCGAAGCGCTTCTTCTTCTACAGCCTCTACGAATCGGACAGGACCGGCGCGCCGCTCGCGGTGACGAACCGCTCGCTGGGGTCGATCGACGCGTACGCGGCGGCCGTCGGCCGCTGGCTCGTCACGCGCGACGGCTTCGACCTGCTCGTCTTCTACCTGCCGGACTACGACTACGCCTCGCACGCGCTCGGGCCCGACACCGCGCACGAAGCGCTCGCACGTGCCGATGCATCGGTCGCTGCGCTGTTCGAGGCCGCGGGGGGTGCGGATGCGTTCCTCGAGCGGTATGCGGTCGTCCTCTGTGCGGATCACGGCCAGACGCTCGTCGAGCACGCCGCGCGGCTCGACGTTTCCGGCGCACGCATCACCGCGTCGAACCGCGCGGCGATGCTCTACTGCGACGACCCCCGCGCGCTCGCAGAGGCTCTCGACGGCGATCCGTCCGTCGGTGTCGCGGTGTTCCTCGAAGACGGCGAGGTGGTCGCGCGCCGCGCGGGCGACGAGGACCTCGCGCTTCTCGACGAGCATCCGCAGGGCCGTGTGCGTGCCGCGGCCGCGCTGCGCAACCCGAACGCGGGCGAGGTGATCGTCTCCGCCGCGCCGGGCTACGAGTTCGTCGACCTCGCGGGCCACCATCACGTCGGCGGCGGCAGCCACGGATCGCTCGCCGCGAGCGACTCCGAGGTGCCGATGCTGACCGTCGGTCTCGGTGCGCCGCCGGACTCGATCACGGGGATCAAGGCGCTCCTGCTCGCACACTTCGGCGTCGCGCGGAACGCCCGTGCGGCCTAGCTGGGTCGAGCAGCAGCTCTGCGCGCGCGGCATCGTCGACGAACGTGTGCTCGACGCCATGGAGGCCGTGCCGCGCGAGCTCTTCGTGCCGGACGATCTCCGAGACCTCGCGTACGACGACGCTGCGCTCCCGCTTTCGTTCGGCCAGACGGTGTCGCAGCCGTACGTCGTCGCGCTGATCTGCCAGGAGCTCGCGCTCGGCGGCGACGAGCGGGTCCTCGACGTCGGCACGGGCTCCGGCTACCAGGCCGCAGTCCTCGCCGAGCTCGTGCTCGAGGTGCATTCGATCGAGCGTCTGCCGGAGCTCGCGCGCGGCGCGCGCGTCGCGCTCGACGCCGCGGGGTACGAGAACGTGACGGTGCACGTCGGTGACGGGACGCTCGGACTCGCGGCACACGCGCCCTACGGCGGGATCGCCGTCGCCGCCGCGGCCCCGGTCGTGCCCGGGGCGCTCTGGGACGAGCTCGCGTCGGGCGCGCGGCTCGTGCTCCCGCTCGGCGGGCGCCGCGTCCAGCGGTTGTCGGTGATCGAGCGCGCCGAGGACGGGCCCCGGCTCGTCGACCAGGTGCCGGTGCGCTTCGTGCCGCTCGTCGGCGAGGGTCTTGGCCGTTACTGAGCAAGACGCTGGTAGCCTCGACTCGCGTGTCCCTGATCGCGAACCGCGCCGTGAGCGCGCTCAGGCGCAGGCACAACTGGGTTCAGCTCGGCCAGTTCGCCGTCGTCGGGGGAGTCGGCTACGCGATCAACCTCGTCGTCTACGCGCTGCTGCTCGGTCTCGGCGCGCACACCGCTGCGGCGATCTCGTTCGTGGTCTCGGCGGCGAGCAACTACTGGTGGAATCGCCACTGGACGTTCGCGCACGCAAAGGGTCACTTCGGCTACCAGGGGATGCGCTTCTTCACCGTGTCGGCGGTCGCTTTCGGCGCCAACCAGCTGTGGCTCTACCTGCTGCTCGACCTCGCCGGTCTCGGGAAGGTCGTCGCGCAGGCGATCGCCATTCTGCTCGTCGTGCCGCTGAACTTCATCGGCAACAAGCTCTGGTCGTTTCGCTGAGAGTCGCCGCGGTCGGCGTGGCCGCGCTTGCGCTCGCGCCCGCCGCGCTCGCGGGAAGCCCGCTGCCCACGACCACCGTCGGCGCCGCCCCCCATCTCACGAACCAGCAGGCGATCGACATCTTCCTGCACGACGGCCCCGTCGTGCGCTGGCTGTCGCGCTACCCGCCGAATCCGATCACCGACGCGACGTACAAGAGCGGCGCCTGGACCGTGAACGTCTGGTCCGGTGCGGCAGGAGAGGTCGCGACCGGGACGGTCGACGACGGCAGCTCCTACGTGACGTCTGCGTGGGTCGGCCCGCAGGTGGCCTGGACGATGGCGCGCGGCACGCCTGGTGCGTTCGGCGGAACGAAGATCAACAGCTACCCGGTGTGGCTCGCGTTCTGCGCGATCTTCCTCATCGGGCTCGTCGACTGGCGCCGGCTCGTCTCGCTGCGCAACCTCGATCTCCTCGTGCTGCTCTTCTTCTCGGTCTCGCTCTGGTACTTCAACCACGGCCACGTCTTCGCGTCGACCGTGCTCGCGTACCCGGGGCTGGCGTGGCTGCTCGCCCGTTGCGTGCTGATCGGACGCACGGGCGGCGGCGTGCGCGGCGCCGCCGTGTGGCCCGTGTGGGTGCTAGCAGGTGCGGCGATCTTCGTCGGCGGGTTCCGCATCGGCCTCAACGTGCGCTCGTCGAACGTGATCGACGTCGGCTACTCCGGGCTGATCGGCGCCGACCGGATCGCGCACGAGCAAAGCCCGTACGGTCACTTCCCGATCGAAGGCGCGCGGCCGGCGTGCGGTCCCGCGGACCAGAACGGCGAGATCCGCGACCGCATCCAGACGAACGGACGCTGCGAGACGGCGGACCCGACCGGCGACACGTACGGGCCCGTCGCCTACGAGGCCTACTTACCGGGCTACTGGCTGTTCGGCTGGAGCGGGAAGTGGGACACGCTGCCCGCGGTCCACGCCACCTCGATCCTGTGGGACGTCGTCTGCGTGCTCGGCCTCGTGTTCGTCGGCCGCAGGTTCGGCGGCGCGAAGCTCGCGGCGACGCTCGCTTTCGCCTGGGTCGCGTGGCCCTTCACGCAGTACGTCTCGAACTCCAACACGAACGACGCGATCATGCCGGCGTTCCTCATCTGGGGGTTCTACGCCGCGACCTCGCGCAGTGCGCGCGGAGCGCTGCTCGCGCTCGCGTCCTGGACGAAGTTCGGCGCGCTGCTCCTGCTGCCGCTCTGGTGGGGGTATCCCGACGCGCGCCCGCTGCGGCCGCCGTTGCGTTTCGTCGTGGCGTTCGCCGTCGTGACGCTGCTCGTGTTCTTCCCGCTCTACTTCGAGCCGTCGCTGTCACACGCGCTGCACGTGTTCTTCGACCGGACGATCAAGATCCAGATCGACCGCCACTCGCCGTTCTCCCTCTGGGACTGGGGCCAGTACCACGCGCGCGGCCTGCCGGACCTGCGCTGGCTGCAGCACGTACTCGAGGCCGTCCTCGTGGTGTTCGTCGTCGCGCTCGCGTGGTGGCCGCGGCGCCGCTCGGCGATCCAGCTCGCGGCTCTGTCGGCCGCCGTGCTGATCGGCTTCGAGATGGTGCTCACGCACTGGTCGTACCTCTACCTGCCTTGGTTCTTCCCGTTCGCCGCGTTCGCGCTACTCGCCGACCGGAACGCGCACGGCCTCGCAGCTGAGCGCGCGCCCGTCGCGGTCGCACTCGACGAGCGCGCCCTCGATCCGGACGCCGCCGGTGGCGGGCTCGAGGCGGACGGGCATCCCGGTGACGAACCGCCGAATGGCGCCCTCCGGGACGCTGCCGATGACTGAGTCGTGCGGGCCCGTCATCCCGGCATCCGTGATCGCGGCCGTGCCGCCGGGGAGAACGCGCGCGTCGTTCGTCTGCACGTGCGTGTGCGTCCCGAGCACGGCAGTCACGCGACCGTCGAGGTAGTAGGCGAGCGCGACCTTCTCGCTCGTCGCCTCCGCGTGGAAGTCGACGAGGACGACCGGCGTCTCACGCCGCGCCTCTTCGACGAGCCGGTCGGCGACCGCGAATGCGCTCTCGAAGGGGTTGAGGGTGAGCTCGCCGAGCAGGTTGATCACCGCGACACCGTCGCGCACGGTGAACCCGACGCCCGGCGACGCGGCCGACATGTTCGCGGGTCGCAGCACGCGGTCGGTTCCCGAGAGGTACGGCGCGAACCCTTGCTGGCCCCATGCCCAGTTGCCGAGCGTCACGACGTCGGCCCCCGACGCGAGCAGCTTTTCCGCGATCTTCGCCGTGATGCCGCGCCCGTCCGCGGCGTTCTCGCCGTTCACGATGCAGAAGTCGACGCGAAGCTCGTCGCGCAGCGCGGGCAAGCGCGACTCGACCGCGCGCCGGCCCGGTGCGCCGAAGACGTCCGCGACGAAGAGGAGTCTCAGGGAACTTGCAGTGTCGCCGCGGGATGGACCTCGACGAGCACGTGGTTCCCGGCGTCGTTCGTGTAGTGCGCGAGCGCCTGCTTCTCGACCTTCGAGAGATCGAGGATGCGCCCCAGCTTCGAGGCGGACGCCGTCACCGTCGAGCCGACCGAGAGCGACGGGTCGGCCCGAAGCTGCGAGAGCGACACGACGAGTGACGGTGCCCCGCTCGGCTGTATGTCGACGCGCTGTCCGTGCACGCTGCCGTTCAGCACGACGTTCTGGATCCCGACGACGGTGCCGTCGACGGGCGCGTAGACGTCGGTTCCCGGAGGTGCGCCCACGTCGAGCGCCGACGTGGAGGGACCGGCGCCGCCCGCGAGCTGGTACCAGCGCGGCGAGCCGCCGCCGCCCCCGATCACGGCGTGGAACAGCCGCTTCAGGAGGCCTTCGTTCGCCTGTCCGCCGACCGGGGACAGCGCGAGATCGCCTTCGATGCCGCCGGCGTAGCCGATCGCCGTCACGCGCACGCGGTTCACCGGCAGCTGCAGCGCGAGCGAGCCGACGCGCGCGATCACCTGCGGCTTCGGCGGCCCGACCGGCAGGAGCCGCGTCGCGCTCGCTGGTGCCGAAAGACGCACCGCCGGGTGGTCGCTGCCGCCGAACGCGGTGACGAGGAGCAACGCGAGAGCGACGACGCCGATCACGACGAGGACGGCGAGCTGGCGGCGCCGGGCTTCGCGAACCGCCTGGCGGCGCCGGAGGCGCACAGCGCCCCCTGGAGCCAGGGGCGGATACATCGCAGTCACCGTATCGGACCCCCGGAGGGGCTTCAAATCGAGGGCCAGAGCGCCGTCGGTCAGCGTCCAGTCCCAGTCCGGAGGCCGGATCGCGCGGACCACGACGCTACGATCGTTGCGATGAGCACGTCCTTCGGCGGGCCTCCGCGCGTGGTGATCCCGCGCTGGGTTCAGCTGGTGGGCCTGCCGCTCGTGCTGGTGCTCGCGTGGATGCTCGCGTCCACCGCGAGTCACGTCGTCGTCCTCTTCATCGTCGCGGGGCTGATCGCGCTCCTGCTCGATCCGGTCGTCCGGACGTTCGGGAGGGTCGGCGTCCGCCGCGGCCTCGCGGTGGCGTTCGTGTACCTGGCATTCGCCGCTGCGCTCATCGTCGCCGTCGCCGCGCTCGGGACCGTCGTCGTCTCGCAGACGAAGTCGGCCGCGAACCGGTTCAACGCCTATTTCACCGTGCCGCACGGACGGACTCACCAGACCTCGGCGTACCGCGACGTCGACAGGCTCCAACACTGGCTGAACACGCACCACCTGCGCTCGATCAAGATCGAGAAGAGCGGGCACAGGCTCGTGCGGAAGATCCAGCGGCGCGACGTCGGCAAGTACACGCATCGCGTCGTCAACTTCGTGGAGGGCGCGGCGATCTCGATCGGCAAGGGCGTCTTCGACGCGGTGCTGATCGTCGTGATCTCGATCTACATGCTGCTCGGCATGGACCGGCTGCGGCAGCGGATCGACCGCCGCTTTCCGCCGGGGGGCGGCACACCGCTGCTGTTGCGCATCGAGCATTCGCTCGCCTCCTATGTGCGCGGGCAGATCGCGCTCAGCCTGATCATCGGCGCGAGCGCCGGCTTCGGGCTCTACGTGTTCGGCCTTACCGGGCTCCTCCCGCACGGCGATACGTACGCGCTCGTGTTCGGTGCGTGGGTCGCGGTTGTCGAGATCCTCCCGTATCTCGGGCCGTGGCTGGGCGCGATTCCGCCGATCATCTACGCGCTCGTCGTGCATCCCGTCTCGGCGATCTGGGTCGCACTGCTGTTCCTCGGCATCCACCAGCTCGAGGGCCATCTCGTCGTGCCGAACGTGATGGGCCGTTCGCTGCGGCTCCATCCGCTGCTCGTCATCTTCGGCCTGCTCGCCGGGACCGCGATCGACGGCATCGCCGGCGCGCTGATGGCGCTGCCGCTCCTCGCCGTGGGCCGCGCGACGTTCGAGTTCTTCTCGGAGCGCGTCGTCTTCGAGCCGTGGCGCGGCGGCGAGGTGACGATCCCGGTCGAGGTCGAGCCCGTCCAGCCGGTCGAGACACCGGCCGCGCTCGATCTCTAGACGCCGCGTACCCTTTGCCCATGGCTTCGTTTCCGGTCACGCGCCTCCGCCGCCTGCGTCGCACGGGCATGCTGCGCGACCTCGTCCGCGAGACGACGCTCTCGCTCGAGGACCTCGTGCAGCCGCTCTTCGTCGCACCGGACGAGCTGCGGAACGACCGGCTGCCGCCGCTCACGCGCCGCACCGTGGAAGGCACCGTGCGCGAGTGCGAGGAGCTTCTCCGCGCCGGCGTCAAAGCGGTGATGCTGTTCGGGATCCCGGAGGAGAAGGACGACGACGGCTCCGGTGCGTGGATCGCAGACGGCATCGTCCAGCAGGCGCTGCGCGCGCTCCGGCCGCGGTTCCCGGAGCTGCTGCTCCTCACGGACGTCTGTCTCTGCGAGTACACGACCCATGGCCACTGCGGCGTAGTGCGTGGCGACGACGTCGACAACGACGCGTCGCTGGAGCTGATCGCACGCACCGCGGTCTCGCACATAGAGGCGGGCGCGGACGCCGTGTGCCCGAGCGACATGATGGACGGCCGCGTCGGCGCGATCCGCGCCGAGCTTCCCGACACGCCGATCATCGCGTACTCCGCAAAGTACGCCTCCGCGTTCTACGGGCCGTTCCGCGAAGCGGCGGGGTCTGCGCCGTCGTTCGGCGACCGCCGCGGGTACCAGATGGATCCGGGCAACGTCCGCGAGGCGCTGCGCGAATGCGCGCTCGACGTCGAGGAGGGTGCGGACATGCTGATGGTGAAGCCTGCGCTGCCGTACCTCGACGTCCTCCGCGCGGTGCGCGACCGCTTCGACCTGCCGCTCGCCGCGTTCAACGTGTCGGGCGAGTACGCGCTCGTCAAGGCGGCGGCCGCTGCGGGCGACATCGACGAACGCGCCGGCGCGCTCGAGACGCTGACGTCGATCCGCCGCGCGGGCGCCGACGTCGTCATCACGTACTGGGCCAAGGAGCTCGCGCCATACCTCTGACGCGCACGGAGCTCTGGCACCGCGCGCAGAAGCTGATCCCCGGCGGCGTCAACTCGCCGGTGCGCGCGATGCGCTCGGTCGGCCTCGACGAGCCGCTCTTCGCGGCGCGCGGGGAAGGTGCGTACCTCGAGACCGCCGACGGTCGGCGCCTGGTCGACTGGGTGCAGTCGTGGGGGCCGCTGATCTTCGGCCACGCCGACCCGGAGACGGTCGACGCGGTGCGCGAGGCCGCACTCGACGGCACGAGCTTCGGCATGACGACCGAGCGCGAGGTCGAGCTCGCGGACGAGATCGTCGACGCCGTTCCCTCGATCGAACAGGTGCGACTCGTCTCCTCCGGCACGGAGGCCGCGATGTCCGCGCTCAGGCTCGCGCGCGCACACACGCGCCGCGACCGCGTGATCGTCTTCGAGGGCGGCTACCACGGACACGCCGACCCGTTCCTCGCGAGCGCGGGCTCGGGTCTCGCGACGCTCGGGATCCCGTCGTCGCCCGGCGTTCCCGCGGCGGTCGCGGCCGAGACGATCGTCGTCACCTACAACGACGTCGACGAGGTCGCGGCCGCGGTCGAACGCTACGGCGAGGGGCTCGCTGCGATCTTCGTCGAGCCGGTCGCGGGCAACATGGGCTGCATCCCGCCCGCGCGCGGGTTCCTCGAGTCGCTGCGTGCGCTCTGCGACGCGTTCGGCGCGCTGCTCGTGTTCGACGAGGTGATCACGGGGTTTCGCGTCGCGCGGGGAGGTGCGCAGGCGCGCTACGGCGTCATGCCCGACCTCACGGTGCTCGGGAAGATCGTCGGCGGAGGGCTGCCGCTCGCCGCGTTCGGCGGCCGCCGCGAGATCATGTCGCGACTCGCGCCGGCGGGCGACGTCTACCAGGCGGGCACGCTGTCCGGCAATCCGCTCGCGTGCGCGGCGGGTTTGTCGGTGCTGCGGCGTCTTCGCGACGAGTCCGTGTACGACGCGCTCGAGCGGCGCTCGGCACGGCTCGAGGAAGGCCTCGCGAAGCTCGGCCGCGTGCAGCGCGTCGGCGCAATGCTCACGTTCTTCGGCGGCGACGGCTACGTGCG
>JAFAHG010000009.1 GCA_019237315.1 Actinomycetota bacterium | reverse complement strand
GAGGCCGGGGCAGTCGCCGCCCCCGGTGAGCATTCCGACGCGCATCGGCGAGCGATCCTACATACGCTCGGGCGCGTCCACCCCGACAAGGTGCAGACAGCGCGCGAGCACGCGTTGCGTGGCGCGGCAGAGGTCGAGGCGGAAGCGCTCCGCATCGGACCCGAGCACGCGCACGTCGTGGTAGAAGCGATGGAAGTCGTCGGCGACCTTGATCGCGTACACGGGAAGTGCCTGCGGACCCCGGCGCTTTGTGGCCTCGCGGACGATCGAGGGGAACTCCGCGAGCCGCTTGACGAGATCGCGCTCGAGCGGCTCGAGCGGCGCAGCCGCATCGGCGGGTGACGCGGGAGCGTTGCGCAGGATCCCCGCGATGCGCGCGTGCGCGTACTGCACGTAGTACACCGGGTTCTTCTGGCTCTTCTCGGCCGCGAGGTCGACGTCGATCTCGATCGTCTGGTCGGGGCCGCGATTCACGAGGTACCAGCGTGCGGCGTCGACGCCGATCTCGTCCATGAAGTCGTCGAGGAAGACGACGTCGCCGCGGCGCTTCGACATCTTCCGCTGCTCGCCGCCGCTCGTCAGGTGGACGAGCTGGTAGATGAGGACCTCCACGCGCTCGGGGTCGTAACCGAGCATCGCCGCGGCGGCCTTCAGGCGCCCGACGTAGCCGTGGTGGTCGGCGCCGAGCACGTAGATCGCGCGCGCGAAGCGCTCGAGCTTGTGGCGCACGTACGCGACGTCGGCCGCGAAGTAGAGGTGGCTCTCGTCGGCGGAACGGAGCAGCGGGCGGTCCTTGTCGTCGCCGTAGCTCGAGGTCCGCGCCCACGTCGTCCCCTCGGAGTCGTACGTGTCGATCCGCGCGATCGCGTCCGGGATCTCCGGCTCGAGCTCGGCCTCGCGCACGAACGAGTCGAAGTCGACGCGGAAGCGGCGGAGCGTGTCGACGATCTTCTCCAGCATCACCGGCACCGGGTCGCCCTCGATGCGTGCGAGATCCTCGACGTACGCGCCCTGGTAGCCGTCCTCCGGCGGCTGCTCGCCGCGGCGGATCGCGTCGACCGACGCGCGGAAGCGGTCCATCTGCTTGCCGGCGTCGTTCCAGTAGTACTCGCGCGAGACGTCGTGGCCCGCGAACTCGAGCAGGCGCGCCACGCTGTCCCCGTAGGCGCCGTTCCGCGCGGATGCGACGGTGATGGGGCCCGTCGGGTTCGCGGAGACCATCTCGACCTGGATGCGCTCCGGGCTCTCCGCGGAGCCGCCGCCGTACTCGGTGTCGATCTCGGCGACGGCGTCGACGAAGAACGAGTCGGTGAGCGTCAGGTTGACGAACCCCGGGCCGGCCACGTCGGCTCGCTCCACCTCCGGCAACGCGACCACCTGCTCCGCGTACTTCGCCGCGAGCTCGCGCGGGTTGCCGCCGCCGCGCAGCGCCGCGTTCGTCGCGTAGTCGCCGAACTTCGAGTCGCTCGGACGCTCGAGCTCGACCTCGCGTCCGATCAGCTCGCCGATCGCCTGCGCGAGGCGATCGACGGAGTTACCCCGCAACGGGCTCTCTCGGCGCGAACAGGTCCTCGAGCGCGCGCAGCTCCGGCTCGGTGCCGATCGCGATCAGCGTGTCGCCGACCTCGATCGAGATGTCGGGGTTCGGCGTCGTGTCGAAGCGCCCGTCAGGCTTGCGCAGCGCGACGACGACCGCGCCCGTCGTCGACCGGATGCGCAGGTCGCGGATCGTGCGGCCCGCCTGATGGCACTCTCGCGTCACGAGGATCTCCTCGAAGCGCATGTCCGGTCCCGCGTGCGACGAGACGATCTCGAGGAACGCCGCCACCTGCGGCTTCAGCGCGAGCTTCGCCATCTCGGTACCGGCTGCCGAGTACGGCTGCACGACGCGGTTCGCGCCTGCGAGCTGCAGCTTGCGCTCGGCCTCCGCGTCGGAGGCGCGCGCGACGATCGTCATGTCCGGACGGCGCGCGCGCGCGGACAGCGTGATGTAGACGTTCTCGGAGTCGGAGTCCGCCGACGCGAGCAGTCCCTTCGCGCGGTCGATCCCCGCGCGCGTCAGGGAGTCGTCCTCGGCTCCGCGCCCCTCGAACCACAACACGTCGAGATCACGCGCCGCCTGCAATGCGTCCGGGTTGAAGTCGAGCACGACAAACGGCTGCCCCGACGCGGCGAACTCCTCCGCGGCGCGACGCCCCACGCGGCCGAAGCCGCAGATGATGAAGTGGTCGCTGAGCTGCTCGATCATCCGGCCCCGTCGCTTCGATCTCCGTCCCTCACCCGTCACCTCGCGCGCGACCGCTTCGACGGCCTGCGCGGCGAGGTAGCCGAAGAGTGCCACGCCGCAGAGCGCAAGGGCGATCGTGAGGAACTCCGCCCCCGGACCGCTCGGCGTCGTGTCGAGGCCGGTCAACGTCGCCGTGACGATCGTCCGGTACAGCGCTGCGTGCCACTGCTCGTGGAGCAGCTCCCGGAACCCGATGGTCCCGCCGGCGAACACGCCGAGGGTCGCGGCGATCGTGACCGCGATGCGCCTGTAGTGGTGGGCCTGCACGACTCTAGTATCGTGGCCTCGTCATGGAGGGATCCCCCGAGCGTCGGATCAACATCCAGGCCGACCCGGAGCATCTCGCGGGGCGGTACGCGAACTTCGCGAACGTCAGCTTCTCGCCCTACGAGTTCACGATCACGTTCGCCCGCATCGACCACGAGGTCGAGGAGGGTGAGGTGCCGGGCGTCGTCGTCGCGCGGATCAACATGTCGCAGCAGTTCGCCAAGGAGCTGCTCGACGCGCTCGCGGACTCGTGGTCGAAGTACACGACCGTCCGGGGCATCCAGGATCTGCCCGAGACGGGCGAAAGAAGCTAGCGCGGCGCGCGTCGCCGTCATCTCGGACGTCCACGGGAACGTCCACGCGCTCGAAGCCGTGCTCGCGGCGATCGACGCGGAGTCGCCGGACGAGCTCTGGTGTCTCGGTGACCTCGTCGGCTACGGGCCGCGACCGAACCGCTGCTGCCGGCTCGTCGCCGCGCGCGTGTCCGCCTGCCTCGCGGGGAACCACGACCTCGGCGTGCTCGGCGTCGAGCCGCTCGAGGTGTTCTCGCCGGACGCGGCGGTCGCGGCGCGCTGGTCGAGCGAGGTGCTCGAAACCGATGAGCGCGCGTGGCTCGCGGGGCTCAAGCCCCTCCTGCGCCGCGACGACGCCGAGCTCTACCACGCGAGCCCGCGCGATCCGATCTGGGACTACGTGCTGAGCGAGGACGCCGCCGCCGAGTCGCTCGCGCTGACCCAGGCACCCGTGGTGCTCGTGGGCCACAGCCACGTGCCGCTCGCCCTCGCGGTCGACAACGGCGGCGTCGTCGGAGGCGTTGCAGGCGGCGGCGCCGAGGTCGACCTCGCAGGAACGCGCTGGCTGCTGAACCCGGGCTCTGTCGGACAGCCGCGCGACGGGGATCGGCGCGCCGCGTGGCTTCTGCTGGACCTCGACGCGGGTCGCGCATCCTTCCGCCGCGTCGAATATCCCGTCGCGGAGACGCAGCGCGAGATCCGCGAGCGCGGACTTCCTGAGCTGCTCGCTACTCGGCTGGCACGGGGTCAGTGAAGCTGACGCCGTTTCGCTGCAGCGCGAGCTGAACCTCCTCGCGCGCCTTGAAGATGCGCCACTTCACCGTCGCGAGCGTGATCTCGAGCGCGTCGGCGATCTCGTTGTAGGGAAGGCCGACGATGTCGCGCAGGAGGAGCGCCATCTTCAGGTCGGGGTTCAGGTCGTGCACGGCGCGCCACAGCGCGTCGAGCGCCTCCGTCTCCTCGACGGGCCGGTCGAACACCTCGATCGCCGGCGCGTCGTCGAGCGTGACGATCCCGCGCGGCCGGCGTTCGCGCGCGCGCAGCTCGTCGAGCACGCGGTTCTTCGTCACCTGGAAGAGCCACGTCGTGAACTTGCACCGCAGCGAGAACCGCGGCAGTCCCTGGTAGACGCGCAGGAAGACCTCCTGCGTCAGGTCCTCGGCGTTCGCCGCGTCGCCCGTCAGGCGGAGGACGTAGTTGAAGACCGGCGTCCGATAGGTCTCGACGAGCTCCGCGAAGGCGGCCTCGTTCCCGCGCTGGGCGCTGCGCAGAACGGCGGGATCCGGCTGCGGGAGTGACACGCGGAGCGGGATCTTAGCGCGGTCAAGTGGCAAATCACGCTTGGGTCGACGGCGGATTGACCAAATCCTTACCGCCCATCGCCGCCGGAGGGTCGATTCCGAGTAGGACGAGGGTCGTCGGCGCCAGGTCGGAGAGCTCGCCGCCGGCCCGCAGCTCGACGCCGGGATCGGTGACGACGAGCGGCACGGGGTTCGTCGTGTGGGCCGTGTGCGGGGAGACCCCGTCGTCCTCCAGGAGATGCTCGGCGTTGCCGTGGTCGGCGGTGATCAGGCAGACCCCGCCGAGCTCGGCGACGCGGTCCGCGACCTGCCCGAGCGCGCGGTCCGCGGCCTCGACAGCCGTGACGGTCGCCGGGATGACCCCGCTGTGGCCGACCATGTCGGGGTTCGCGAAGTTGACGACCGCGAAGGCGTAGCCGTTACCGATCTCCGCGCAGAAGCGAGCCGCGACCTCGGCCGCCGACATCTCCGGCTTCTTGTCGTAGCTCGGCACGTCGCGCGGGCTCGGGACGAGGATGCGCGTCTCGCCGCCGTGCTCCTCCTCGACGCCCCCGTTGAAGAAGTACGTGACGTGCGCGTACTTCTCGGTCTCGGCGACGTGCAGCTGGCGCAGACCGTGCGCGGCGACGACGTCCGCGAGTGTTTCGGGAACCGTCTGTTCGCCGAAAACGACGGGGCAGTCGAGGTCATGGCTGTAGCGGGTCATCGTCGTCACGTCGATACCCGCGTCGAGCAGAAGGCGCGTGAGCTGTCGTCCGCGGTCCGGCCGGAAGTTGAAGAAGACGACGCTGTCGCCCGGCTCGACCCCCGGCGTCCCGTCGACCACGATCGGCTCGATGAACTCGTCGGTAATCCCTGCGTCGTAGCCCTTTTGCACGGCGTCCAACATGCTTTGTGCATGGGTACCCATGCGCAGAACGATGGCATCGAACGCCCGCTGGGTTCGTTCCCAGCGCTGATCGCGGTCCATGGCCCAGTACCGGCCGACGACAGTTGCGACCCTCTCCCGAGGCAGCGTCGAAAGGTCGGCGAGCGCGGAGTGCGGCGAGACGTCTCGCCCGTCGGTGAACGCGTGGATCCAGGTCTTCTCCGGCGCGAACGTGAGCAGCGCGCGCAGGTGGTCGATGTGCGAGTGCACACCGCCGTGGGAAACGAGCCCGAGGAGATGCACACGCCGTCCGCGCTCGAACGCGCCGAGGAGCGCCGGGTTCTCGAAGAACGACCCGTCCTCGATCGCCTTGTTCACGCGCATGAGGTCCTGGTACAGCCGCCGGCCCGAGCCGATCGTCAGGTGGCCGACCTCGGAGTTGCCCATCTGGCCCGGCGGGAGGCCGACTGCCTCGCCGGAGGCGACGAGCGTCGTGTGCGGGAACTCGCGCCAGAGCCGGTCGAATACGGGCGTGTCGGCGAGCTCGACGGCGTTGCCCGGCCCGGGGGGCGCACAGCCCCAGCCGTCGAGGACGACGAGAGCTACGAGCGGGACGCGGCGCGGCAAATCGCGGCGAACGATTCCACGTCGAGCGAGGCGCCGCCGACGAGCGCGCCGTCGACGTCCGGCTGCCCGGCCAGCTCAGCGGCGTTGTCGGGCTTCACCGAGCCGCCGTACAGCACCGGCAGCGGCAGAAGCGACTTGATGAACGCGTGCGCCTCCTGCGCGATCTCGGGGGTCGCGGTCTTGCCGGTGCCGATCGCCCAGACCGGCTCGTACGCGATCACGAGGTTGTCGTCGGGCTCGAGGACGGAGACCTGGCGGCGCAGGACGGCCTCCGTCTCTCCCGCCTCGCGCTCGGCCTCCGTCTCGCCAACGCATGCGATGACGTGCAGGCCCGCCTCGAGTGCGGCTCGCGTGCGCCGCGCGACGCTCTCGTCGGTCTCGCCGAAGTGCTGGCGGCGCTCCGAGTGGCCGACGATCGTCCCGTAGACGCCGACCTCCTGCAGCATCGGCGCCGACACCTCGCCCGTGAACGCACCCTCCCCCTCCCAGTGGCAGTTCTGCGCGAAGACGCCGACTTCAGTCCCGGCGAGCGCCTGAACCGACGCCGCGAGGGAGACGAACGGCGGGCACACGACGACGTCGACCTCCTCCGGCAGACCGGCCGC
>JAFAHG010000138.1 GCA_019237315.1 Actinomycetota bacterium | reverse complement strand
GCGAACGGCCAGCAGACCACGAGTTGCACGTTCGGAAAGCTCAACATCACGTATACGAGCGGCGAGACGCCGGGGAAGTTCAACTCGCTCGTCAAGTCCGAGAAGGCCGCGAACAAGAGCTTCCTACAGGCCAATCAAGGTCAGTATCCCGCGTTCGTCGTCATAGGCACGAACAACACAGTCGTGAACGGGAAGACGAAGACGACTCCCGCGGCGTTCTTCAACGCCCTCGCCAAGAACACGCTCGTCACGATCAGTGGGGGCACGACTGTCGCACAGGACGAGAAGCTGGGAGCCGCGATCCTCCCGCTCGTCAAGTAGCAGCAGCTGATTCCCATACATCAACGCGACGACAGCCTGAGGTGGAGCTGGCGAAATTGCTCGCCCGTTTTACGTAAGGCTGTTGCCTCAGCTGAAATCGTGTCCCGAGGGGGGAACGTACGTCCGTTGCCACTTTCGTTGCCACCCCGAGCACGTTGGAGTAATTTGCAAAGGCCTAAGGCGTCTGTTTTGGCGATTTGCAGGTATTTCGTCGATGGGCCGGGCAGGGATCGAACCTGCGACCTTGGGATTAAAAGTCCCCTGCTCTACCAACTGAGCTACCGGCCCAAGCACCCCAAGCGTACGTAGCGTGGGAGTTTGCGTGACTGCGAATACGCAATACTCAGGACGTGGGCAAGGGATACGCAGAGGGGTCCGCGGTCGAGGAACGTCTCGCGGCGCTCGAACGCGGAGACGACCTGGCGTCGGCGCTCGACGTCGGCCGCTCGGCGGTGTACGGGTCGACCGACGACGAGCCGGAGCGCCACTTCCTCGGCTGGGCCGACGAGGTCGATGCCGACGAGCTCTTTGCCTCAGGGCGCGCCTGGGGGATCCAGGTCGTGCGGCAGCGCCGCTAGGTCGCGCTCCCAGTCGTCGAGGAGGCCGCCGACGTGGCGGCGTTGCGTCTCCGTGAAGTCGAACAGTGCGACGACACGCCGCGCCTCGGCCGGATCTCCGTTCTCGATCGCCGCCTCGAGGCGTTCGCGCAACGGTTCGGATTGGCGCAGCTGGCGGCGCAGCCAGCGGAGGAGGCTGACGCGGGTTGCGCGGCTCAGAGCCACAGCGTCCTGATCTCCTCGCGGCGATCCGCGACGAATCCGAGGCCTTCGTAGAGTTGCGGCGCGCCCGTCGGGTTCGCCGCGTCGACCTTCAGGCCGATGCGCGAGACGTTGCGCCGGTGGAACTCGGAGAACGAGTGCAGAAGCAGCGCCTTCCCGAGCCCGCGTCCGCGATGCGACGTGCGGACGGCGATGTCCTTCACCCAGCCGCTCCGCCAGTTGAGCACGCAGCCGACGAGCTCGCCGTCCTCCTCCGCGAGCCACCAGACGGCCGGGTCGAAGTCGTAGTCGCCGGTCATCCAGCGCACCCAGTCGTCGAGCGGCTGGGGCGCGTACGCGTCGTCCCAGCCGGCATAGGCGTGGTCGAGCAGCGCCTTCACCGCTGCAGCGTCGCCCGCCTCGTAGGTGCGGACGTGCACGCCGGCCGGCCAGGTGGGTGCCGGCGATCCGCCGTCGAGCCGCTTCCACATGCGCACGATCTCCGTCTCGCGTGCGAAGCCGTACGTGTCGACGACGTCGATGAGCGCGATGTCGTCGGGAGAGACGAACACGCGGAGCCGCTCGAAGTCGAGCTCGCGGGCGCGCGCCAGCGCGCGCTGGAGCAGTTCGTCCCCGGCGATCGGCGCCGCGTGCGTCAGCTCCTGCGACGGCGAGATCGCCGCGTAGCCCACCACGCGACCGTCTTCCACTGCAACCCAGTGGTCCGCGCCGACGCTGAACGACGGAAGCTCCCAGTCGACGCGAACGTGCTCCGGCCGCAGGTCGGCGATGCCGTGCACGGCCCGCTCGCGCGCCGCGAGCAGGTCGACGACGGCGTCGAAATCGTCCCATCCGGCGGCCCGCACCTCCATACGAGGATTGTCGCGGCCCCGCGGCTACGCTGCGCGCAGGCCCCCATCGTCTAGTGGCCTAGGACGCCGGCCTTTCACGCCGGTAGCGCGGGTTCGAATCCCGCTGGGGGTATCGCCGGGTTTCTAAGCGCAATCTCAGCTTCGTATGCTTACCTGCCGGGGTGAGACGGTTCGTGCTCCCCGGTCTCCTCGTCTGCCTGGTGGTACCTGCGGCCGCGAACGCGGGTCGCGTCGGCTGGAACGAGACGGCGAAGGTCGCCGGGAAGCGCGTCATGACCTACCGCGTCGACACGCTCAGCGTCGGCGCGGGGAGCTGGACGGCGCACGTGTCGTTCAAGAACATCTCGAGCAAGACGATCAAGGTCGGCTCGCAGTTCGGGCTCGCGTTCTAC
Organism: Actinomycetota bacterium; assembly: GCA_019237315.1. Lineage (GTDB taxonomy): Bacteria > Actinomycetota > Thermoleophilia > Gaiellales > Gaiellaceae > PALSA-600. The sequence continues at coordinate 4,073 of JAFAHG010000138.1, read as the reverse complement.
CTCGACCCGAAGGCGGAGGACCTGACGGCTGCGGTCGGGTTCGCGCAGGCGACGAAGTTCTCGACGCCGACGCCGACGACGCTCAAGCCCGGGGAGTCGTGGACGGGCGAGATCGGCGGCTCCGGGTCGCTGTCGAGCGGACTGCACGTGTACGCGCGCGTCGTCTTCGGTCCGTTCACCGGTGTACCGGGGGAGAGCTCGTCGATCGTCTGGATCACCGACCACAGGACGACTGTCGACACGAACACGAAGGCGCCTCCGACGGCGACGGGGCCCGTGATCTGAGAAACTCGCTCGCCGTGTGGAGGCGAGCGTCGTTCGGGGCGGCGCTCCTCGCCGCCTTCGCGGTCGCGTTCGGACTCGGAGGTGCAGGGAGCGGTGCCGACGGGCCGTGGCCCGACGCGCAGGTTGCCGCGCAGTGGCCGACGTTCGCGTCGGTTCCGGCTGCCGAGTCGGGCGGCGGCGTCTCGGGCTGGAACGGCGTGTTCTGGGGGTGCGTGCCGTCCTCGCGCGTAAGCGCCGACTTCGCGTGCGAGTACCGCGATGCGCAGGCGCGGACCGGCTATGTCTGCGTCGCACCGGAAGCCGTCGATGCGCCGATCACCCCGATCGCGATCGACGCCCGCGTCGCGCCGGACGACCCCACGTACGCCGGCGAGCCGCCCACGAGCGTCTGCTACTCGGCGCTCGCGTATCGCCTCAGCATCGGCTGATGGGCCTGGCAGGATGAACGGCACGCCGGGCGGTTAGCTCAGCTGGGAGAGCGCCCGCCTTACAAGCGGGAGGTCGGCGGTTCGATCCCGTCACCGCCCATTTCCCGAACCGAGCGCAAGCTTTGCCTCTCGACGGGATCTTCGCTTCCATGACACGACTCCTGCTCGCGACGGCGCTCGCGGCGCTGCACGTCAGCGGGAACCGGCTCGTCGACGGAGGCGGCCATCCGGTCGCGCTGCACGGCGTCAACCGCTCCGGCACGGAGTACGCGTGCATCCAGGGGTGGGGCATCTTCGACGGGCCGAGCGGCGCGGCGTCCGTCGCGGCGATGGCCAGCTGGCACGTGAACATCGTGCGGGTTCCGCTGAACGAGGACTGCTGGCTCGGCATCAACGGGGTGAAGCCGCAGTACGGCGGCACCGCGTACCGGCGCGCGATCGTCGCGTACGTGCAGCTCCTGCACCGCTATGGGATGGACGCCGAGCTCTCGCTGATCTGGGCCGCGCCGGGAGCGAACCGCGCCACGTACCAGTCGGGGTCGCCCGACGCCGACCACGCGCCCGCGATGTGGCGCTCGCTCGCCGCGACGTTCGCGCACGATCCCGCCGTGATCCTCGCGCCGTGGGGGGAGACGATCGTCGACCCGAACTGCTTCCTGCGCGGCGGTGTGTGCGAGGCGACGTACGGACCGCACAACGTTCCGTACCGGACAGCGGGCATGCAGCAGGCGGTGAACACGATGCGCGCCGCCGGCTACCGCGGCGTGATCGCGATCCCCGGCGTCGACTACGCGAACGACCTCACGCACTGGCTCGCGGACGAGCCGCGCGACCCGCTGCGCCAGCTCGTCGCCGAGGCGCACGTGTACGGGAAGAACATCTGCTCCGACGTCGCGTGCTTCGACCGCACGCTTGTACCGGTCGCCGCGAAGGTGCCGCTCGTCCTCGGCGAAACCGGAGAGAGCTACGACGACTCCGACTGCGGCTCGAGCGAGATCGCGACGATCATGGGCTGGGCAGACGCGCACCACATCGGCTACGAAGCGTGGACGTGGGACACGTGGGGGAACTGCGGCGCGCTGATCGACTCGTACGCCGGCGCACCGCGCGGCGCGTACGGCCGCTGGGTGAAAGCGCACTACGCGCGGTGAGTGGACGAGCGGCGGGGGCCGAAGCCCCCGCCGCTCTGCTGCCGGCTAGCAGCCGAGGACGTGCGAGATCCGCGTCGCCTCTCCGACGAGGAATGCGGAGTCGGCCGGCGACAGCGGTCCCTTCGGCTGGACCTTGCCGGGATCGCTTGCGTCGTGGACGAAGTTCCCGAGCTGGTGACACGCGTCGCCGGTGTTCGGCTTCGACTTCGTCAGGGCGTTCGAGACCGCGGCCAAGTCGGAGAGCAGCTTGTTCCGCAGGTCCTTCACGGGCCCGCTCGAGCCCTGGAGGCTCGCGGCGGAGCTCGTCGCGGCCTCGAGGTTCGCGATCTGCGGCAGTGCGCCGACGACCGTGATCGTGAACGTCGCGGTCGCGGTGTTGCCGCTCGTGTCACTCGCGGTGCAGGTGATGGTGGTGGCCCCGATCGCGAACGTCGATCCGGAGACCGGCGTGCACATCACGGGCACCGTCCCGTCGACGGCGTCGACCGCCGTCGGCGAGGTGTAGCTCACGACGCTGCCGCTCGGGCTCGTCGCGTTGAACGCCGTCGGCCCCTGCCACGACCCGATCACCGGCGGCGTCGTGTCGACGCCGAAGCCGGACAGCGAGACCGTGAGCGGGCCGGCATTCGTCTGCAGCGTGAGCGTTCCGCTCGCGAGGCCGACGCTCGTCGGGACGAACGCGATCTGCAGCTGGCACTGCGTCCCGTTCGGGAGCGGAGCGCCGCCGCTGCAGCCATCACCGACGATGATGAACTTGCCGGTCACGCCCGCCGACGAGATCGTCAGCGGTGCCGTACCCGTGCTCGTGACCGTGACGAACTGCGTCGGGGTCGTGAGCGTCACGTGGCCCACGATCGGCTGGACGCCGAAGAGGACCCCGTGCGGGCTGACCGTCGCGCCCGGCGACGCGCCCGTCCCTGCGAGCGGCACGTCGAACGGGCTGTTCTGGCCGTTTCCGGTGAGGTGGAGCGATGCGGAGAACGCGCCGTCGAACGGAGGCACGAAGCCGACGACGACGGTGCAGCTTCCGCCGACGGCGAGCACCGTCAACTGCGTGCAGGTGCCACCGTTGACCGTGAACGCGCCGCCGCCTCCGCTCACCGAGATGCCGGCGAACGAGAGCGAGCTCGAGCCCGTGTTCGAGATCGTCACGGTGCGCGAGCCGAGCGTGTTGTCGATCACCGCGCCGAACTGAACCGACGTGGGCGCGGCGCTGAAGATGCCGCCGAGCCCGTCGCCGTTGACGGCGAACGTGTCCGGCGACGAGAGCGCGTTGCTCGGCACGGTCAGCGTCCCGGTGAAGTGGCCGCCGCTTGCAGCCGTGAACTTCACCTGCACCGTGCACGTCGAACCCGGGGTCACCGTCTGGCCGGAGCAGCCGTCGGAGACCACGGAGAAGCTCGTGCCGGTGAGCGACACGGTTCCGACCGTCAGCGGAGTCGTTCCCGACGAGGTCAGCGTGATCGACTGCGTCGAGGAGCTCCCGACCTGGACGCCGCCGAAGCTCGTCGAGGCGGGGCCGCTCACCTTCGGGTCGATGCCGCTGCCGGACAGCGCGACGCTGTCAGGGCTCGACTGCGCGTTGCTCACGAGCTTGAGCGTGCCGTTGTCGCTGCCCGTCACGGTCGGTGAGAACGTGACGTGGACGACGCACGTCCCGCCGGCCGGAACCGGCGACGCGCACGTGCCGATGCCGGCGGTGTAGTCCCCGCCGGAGCTGATCGACGCCGAGCTGATGACGAGACTCGTCGTGCCGGTGTTCTTCACCGTGACGTCCTGCGCCGCATGACCGCCGATCGCGGTCGGGCCGAACGCCGGCGGCGCCGTTGCGGTGAGTTGCGGATTGATGCCGCTGCCGAGGAACGTGATCGTCTGCGGCCCGTCGCTCGAGTCGTTCGGCAGCGTGAGCGTGGCCGTCTCGGCCTGCGTGCCGCTCGGGGTGAACTTGATCTGGATGCCGCAGCTCGAGCCGGCGGGAACCCTCGGCGGCTGCTGCGGGCAGCTGAACGTTTGGCCGAGGATCGCGAAGTCGGCCGCGTTCGGGCCGACGAGGCTCGGGTTCCCGGTGATGTGCGCGTCGTCCGTCCCCGGATTCGAGAACGTCAGCGTCAGCGTCTTCGACTGGCCTGCGTAGACGTTGCCGAAGTCGAGCGGGCTCGGCGTGAGGACGAAGTGCGAGTTCGTGCCGGTTCCGGAGAGCGACACGACG
>JAFAHG010000014.1 GCA_019237315.1 Actinomycetota bacterium | reverse complement strand
TGGAGGAGCAGTGGCGCAGGCAGAGCAAGTGGTGCAACCGACCCCGGCGTTCCCGGAACGCCGGATCATCGAGCGCCCCCGGCTGTTGAAACAGCTGGAGGAGACGGACGCGCGCACGATCCTGCTCGTGGCGCCGGCGGGGTATGGAAAGACCACGCTCGCTCGGCAGTGGGCCGCGGGTCGGAACAATGCTTGCTGGTACGCGGCCGACGCCGGTGCGGCCGACCTCGCTCAGCTCGCGATTCGACTGTCGGAGGTCCTCGACCGCGTTCAGCCGGGACTCCGGACCTACATCGGTGAAGTAGTTCGCGGACTACGTTTCCCCGCGCGGCAATGCGCCGAGCTCGCCGAAGCTTTTGAAACCGGTCTCGGGCAGGCGCGCCGTCTACTCCTCGTCATCGACGACTACCACTATCTCGCCGCGAACTACGAGGCCGAAAGTCTCATTGATGAGCTGCGACGCCGACTCGACCTCCGCCTGTTCGTTGGCTCTCGCACTCGGCCGGCATGGGCTGACGCCAGAAGAGCGCTCTACGGCGACATCATCGAGTTTGGTGTCGACGAGCTGGCACTGACGCAAGATGAATTGAGCGAGGTGCTGGGGACGCGCCGAACTCGGGTCGATCCGCGCGTGATCGCTAGGGCCCGCGGGTGGCCCGCTCTGATCGGACTGGTCGCTCTCGCTCGGGAACGCTCACCAGCTCCGCGCGAGGCCCTTTCCGAGACGTTATTCCGGTTCTTCGCCGAGGAACTTTTTCAGTCGATTCCGGCCGACTTGAGAGAACAACTGACGACCCTTGCTCTTCTTCCCGACTTCAAACCGGAGTTACTGGAGCAGGCATTCGCTGGCGACCACGAGCTGGTTCTTCGAACCGCGCATCGCGCGGGATTCCTGACGCTCAGTGTGTCCGGAAGTGAAATGCATCCCTTGATTCGCGAGTACCTACTGTCCAAGCTCGTGACGCAGCAGGAAGTTGGCGAGCGAATTAGACGCGCATTCGCGGTGAGTTCGGAACACGGCGCATGGGATCATTCATTCGAACTGGTACGACATTTCCCAGCACTTGGTTTGCTTGATCAGTTGTTAGACGATTCATTCAGACCCCTCCTGCGCGCTGGTCGACTCGGGACCCTAGAGGAGATGAGCAAGTACGCGCACACGGCCTCTGATTGCTTCTCGCCGGTCCTGGACCTGATCGATGCCGAACTCTCACTCCGTGAAGGTGCATTCCAAACGGTCCAGACACTTGCAGGCTCTGCGGCACGGCGGCTGGGCCCTCATCACCCACTCGCATCGCACGCCCATTGGCTGGCCGGTCTGGCGGCACAACTGATGTTCGATCACGATACGGCCGCCAGCTACTTCCACCTTGCCACCGATACAGCGCAGGACGATGTGGATGCGCGAGATTCGCTATGGGGACTCGTGCTGACGTCTCTCTATTCGGAGTCGGCCGCCGCGGACGCGGCGATTCAGACACTCGACGATCGGCGGGATAGATCTCCAATTGACTTGGTCCGCGCTACCACTGGACGACTTCAGCACATGCGGTACACGGTGGGATACCCAGAAGTCCCGCGGGTCGACGATGCGTTGCACGCCTTGGATCGGGTGGACGATCCCCTAGTTCGCACGTCGTTTACGAACACCTACGCCTACCAACTCATCCTGGTCGGCGACTACGACGCTGCATTGAAGATGGCGCAGTCGACGCTCGATCAAGTGGATAGGTACCAACTGCTCTGGGCTCGCCCCCATGCCCAGTGGGCGCTCGCCGCTTCCTCGCTCGGTCTCCGAAATTTCGGCACTGCCGAACGGTGGCTTCAGCACGTAGAGCGGGCCGCGGAAACGAACGACGATGGGCACCTAACGCTCAACGCCGCTGCTCTCCGCGCGCGACTTCTCCTCTCTCTTCAGCGCCCAGTCGACGCGCGCGACTCTCTGACTGTCGACGATACGCGCCCGGTAAACCGGTCGATGCGTGCCGAATTCACGGCAACCCAGGCACTTGTGGCGGCTGTGCTCGGCGAAGAGGACGAAGCTCGCGCGCTTGCCACAGTCGCGCGGACCACGACCACCTCTGTCGACGCGCGCGCACTTGCAGCCTGCGCGGAAGCGGTCGTCGCCGCGAGCCGGGGCGACTCAGTGCGCGCGAGGGAGTATCTCACCGTCGCGTACGGATACGGCTTGTGGGATGCCCTGATATGCGGGGTCCGTGCTTGCCCGACCCTCCTTCCGGAACTCGCAAGGCTTCCAGGGGTGAACCGGGCTCTACGCAGAGCGCTGCGTCACTCACGCGACTACGAGCTGGCTCAGCGGGCTGGCATCCCGCTGGGCAAGAAACCCCGCGAACTGAGGACCCTTTCCCCGCGCGAGCAGGAAGTTCTGGAGCTTCTGCGTCAAGGGATGACGAACGCCGCAATTGCGAAAGCACTGTTCATCAGTCAAGCCACAGTGAAAATCCACATCCGTCACATAATGGAGAAGGTCGGCGCGCGGACTCGTACTGAGGCCGCTACGCGCGTGATCGACTGAGCGATCTAAGCGGTTAGGGCCGAGAGGGTCGTTGAACCGTCTTCGGCTCGCAGCATCGGCCGAACCAACCCAAAGCTCCCAACCCTGTAAGGCTCGGCGCTGGTGGCTAGGATCGCCTCAAAGGCGGCCACAACTGCCGTGTCGAACTGCGTTTCGACGGCTTCGGCGAGCCTTAGCCGTGCTACGTGCGAAGGCATCGCGTCGCGGTAGGGACGATCCGACGTCATTGCGTTATACGCGTCAGCTACTGCGATGATGCGCGAGAGGAGCGGAATCTCATTACCAGCCAATCCGTCTGGGTACCCGGCTCCGTCCAACCGCTCGTGATGATGTCTCACGATCGACGCAATCTCAGCGTAGGTGTCGACGTTCGACAGGATTCGTTCGCCGATCTCAGAGTGTCGCTGCATTTCTGCTCTCTCGTCCGCGCTCAGAGCACCCGGCTTTTCGAGCACTCCCGGCGGAAGACCGATCTTTCCGATGTCGTGGACGAGCCCGCAGAGGTGCGCGAGTTGCTGTTGCTCTTCCGAGAGACCCATGCGCGCCGCGATATCGCGCGCGTATACGGCAACCGCAGCTGAGTGACCCGCGGTATATCGATCCCTCGCATCAAGCGTCGCAACAAGCGCAGAGGCGAACGAAAGGTTGGCGCGTTCGAGCGTCTCGTTGGCGTTGACCAACTCCGACGTCAATCGGCGTTGGTCTTGGTAGAGCACAAAGAACCGCTGGGCGGCCAGTGCGGGCGCAAAGAACAGCGGAAGCGTCCAAGGGGACACCGCGCTGTACCCGAGAACGAGAAGCGCCACTACCGATGCGTAGAACGGGCTGGCGGCAATGACCATCGGGAGTAGTTCAGTGAGAAGCCGCAGCCAGTCTCGATTGCCTCGAAGTGTGTAGGTGACAGTGGTGAGGGACACATCGATGGTCCCCGCACACATGGCGCCGACCGTCGCCGCAGCCACCGCGCCGCCCGTATGACTCGGCACGACCGTGGCCATCCCGTGTGCGACGAGCCCGGTCACGGCTCCCACGAGGGCCCGATTCGCGGCATAGGTCACGCGGCCCACGAACGGGAAGCGCAGGCCAAAGGCCGAGACGGAGTACACAAGCATCGCCGCGAGCGGTCCCAAGAGGACCGCGGCGAACAACGCTGGGAGTAGTGAGACCGAAACGACCACTCGCCGGCTCAACGACACATTCGCGTGCTCGGCGATCAAGGCAACAAGCGCGAGGCCAGCGACCACCCAGGCGGTAGACAGGCGCCAACCGGCGAACCACAGCCCATACGCGGCGAGCCCAGCCGAGACTCCGGCCATGGCGATATAGACCCGGATAGGGCTTATCAGACGATCTGGTGGCGTGGTAGTGGCGACGCGGTAAAGCACGGGGCGGGTCCTTGCATATCCCCCAAAAGGGTTATAGGCTTCGTAGTGCCGTCAGTCCCTCCAAACAGGAGACAGTCATGCGTCAGCTCGTTCGTCGGGTTCGTCAGACGCTTCCCGGCGGAACCGCCGCCTGGTAAGCCGTCGTAGCTAACACTTTCCAAATCAAAGTGGCATCCCCCGTTCGGGGACTTATCCACAGCGAGCGGAAAGCCTGCTCAGGGGCTGAAATCAGCCCAGTGTCTGACCTCAGGCGATGAGCCCACGTCGGAAGCCAACGGCGACCGCGTGGGCTCTCGACCTGGCCTGAAGCTTCGCAAGGATGTGCCGGACGTGGCTCTTCACCGTCTCCTCGGAGAGGAAGAGCCGGTCGCCGATCTCGCGGTTGACCAACCCGTCGCAGATCAGCTGGAGCACCTCGATCTCGCGCTGCGTCGGCTCCTGCTCGAGCACGAGCCGCGGCGGCATCTGGATCACCTCGGCGACGGGCGAGCGGCGGGCGGCCACTCGCTCGAAGCGGGCCTGGTGCTCCTGGTAACGCGAAAGGATCGCGTTGCGCTCGGCAGCGTCCATTACCGGGGCTATCGGCGCTCCCGCGCCCGGGCTTTAGCCCCTCGTTAGAGGCGAATCGTCCGCCGCCGCCGGGCCAGGTACTCGGCCGGCTCGGGCTCCTCGACGACCCCGACCCCGCCGCGGGAATGCAGGAGACGGCCGTCGCCCACCCAGAACGCGATGTGGCCGGCCCGCTCGGCCCCATACGTGACGAGGTCCCCCGCAATGAGCTCCACCACCTCGGCGCCCGCCTCCTCCTGCTGCCACGAGTCCCGCGGCAGGAGCCGCCCCGCGAGCCGGTAGGCGATGTGCACGAGCCCCGAGCAGTCGATCCCCGCCGCGCTGAGCCCGCCCCACTCGTAGGGCGCCCCGAGGAACGTCCGCGCGAGCGAGAGCGGGTCGTCCCCGCACAGCGCCTCCTCCCGCACCCATCCCGGATAGTCGTACGCCGTCCGCACGAGCGCCCAGCCGTCCCGCCGCTCGCCGACCTCCAGCGGCTCCCCCCGCAGCGCCTGCGTCACCTGCTCAGCGTCGTCCCGCGGCTCCGCGCGCAGGGCCGCAACTTCTAAGCCGCACCTCACGTTCCAAGCGTACGGTCACGCAGGGATCGAGGGAGACGTGGAGACAACCGAGGAACCACAGCTTGCGATCGTGATCGCCGACGACTCGCCGGCCATCCGGGAGCTCCTGTCCGTGCTCGTCGAGACGGGCGGAGTCGGACGTGTCGTCGGCCTCGCCGAGAACGGCCTCGAGGCCGTCGAGCTCGCCACGGCCCACTCGCCGGACCTCGCACTCCTCGACGTCGACATGCCGCGCCTGAACGGCTTCGCCGCCGCAGAGGCCATCCGCGCCTACCGGCCGCAGACCGAGATCGTCCTCCACACCGGCCACGACGACCCCGACATCCGCGAGCGCGCGCAGGCGATCGGCATCCCGCTCGTCAGCAAGATCAGGGACTTCGCCGCCCTCACCGCGATCCTGTCCGAACGGTCGGCCCCCGGCGGGCAGCCCGCCGAGCTCACGGCGGTCGTCCTCGCCGCGCTCGAGCGTGGCGCCCAGGAGTCGGTGACCGTCCTCGACGCCGACGGCAACGCGGTCTACTACGACAGCCGCGCCGCGGAGATCGTCGGGCTTCCCTACCCGCCGCGGTTCGTCCCCCACGACGAGCTCCGCCGGCTGGCCGAGCACGTGACCGCGACCGGCGATGCGCGCCCGATAGAGGAGCGGCCGATGTTCCGCGTCCTCGCGGAGAAGCGCGTCGTGGAGGGCATCGTCTACTCGAAGTACCGCGGCGGCATCGTCGCGTGGGCGAGCCGGGCCGTCCCGATCCAGGACGCAGACGGCGAGGTCAGCGCGGCGGCGGTGTACTGGCGTCGCGTCGAGTCTTCAGCTCCGCGAGGCGACGCTCCAGAGCCGGCCTGACCGACGGCCAGTCGTCCTCGGTGATCGCATACCAGGCCGAGTCGCGCGGGCCGGTAGGCAGGAGCATGTGCCGCCGGAAGACCCCTTCGAACTCCGCGCCGATCGCAAGCAGCGCGCCGCGTACGCGGAGGTTCCGCGCGTCGGTCTTGAACTCGACGCGCTGCAGCCCGACCTCGTCGAACGCGCGCCGGAGCAGCAGGTACTTCGTCTCGGCGTTCGCACCCGACCCCCACGCCGAGCGGCGGAGCCACGTCCAGCCGATCTCGACGCGGCGGTGCTCGGGCGCGTAGTTCAGGTAGCGGGTCGTCCCCGCCTCGGCGCCGTCGTAGAAGACGACGAACGGCACGTCGTTCGGCGAGCCGAGGGCCTCGTCGAACCAGCGGTCGAAGCCGTCGAGCTCGAGCATCGTGAAGCGGTGGATCTCCGGGTTCGCCGCCGCGGCCGCGCGCAGGCCCTCCCGGTGGCGCTCGGCAATCGGCTCGATCCGGACGAAGTCGCCGACGACCGGCTCGCTCGGGCGCAGCTCCATCCGCGCACCATAAAAAAAGAGGCGGCTTCGTCGGCGAAGCCGCCTCACCCGGAGAGAAGGGGCGAGAGCCCTCACTGGTTGACGACGCGCTTTCGGCTGCGGCCCCCGCACGCCCTCATCGCCCCCGCAAAACACCATCGGAAACGATGGGCCGTTCGGCATCCCCCGATCGGAGGATTCCGTTGCCGCTAGGCCGCGAGACCGGCGAGCTCGCGCAGCGCGGCGAGCCGCGAGAGCGCCTGGCCCTCGAGCTGCCGCACACGCTCGCGCGTCAGGTCGAGCTCGTGCCCGATCGCCTCGAGCGTCCACGGCTCGCCCTCGAACCCGAAGCGCAGCTCGAGGATGCGCCGCTCGCGCTCCGGCAGCGCATCCAGAGCCTTGCGGATGTTCTGGCGGCGAAGGGACTCCTCGGCCTCGTCGAACGGATCGGCGGCCTCGCGGTCGGCGAAGAGATCGCCGAGCTCGCCCTCGTCGTCCGCGCCCACCGTCTGGTTGAGCGAGACCGACGCGGACGCCGCGGAGAGTGCCTCGTCGACGTGCTGGATCGGGAGACCCGTGGCTTCCGCAAGCTCGTCCTTCGTCGGCTCGCGGCCGAGCTCGACCTCGAGCCGGCGCGCAGCGCGCGACAGCTTCTGCTGGCGCTCGACGACGTGCACGGGGACGCGGATCGTGCGCGCGTGGTTCGCGACCGCGCGCTGCACCGACTGACGGATCCACCACGTCGCGTAGGTGGAGAACTTGTAGCCGCGGCGCCAGTCGAACTTCTCGACGGCGCGGTTCAGGCCGAGCGTCCCTTCCTGGATCAGGTCGAGGAACGGCACGCCGAGCCCGCGGTAGCCCTTCGCGATCGAGACGACGAGGCGCAGGTTCGACTCGATCATGTGGCGCTTGGCCGAGTTATCGCCGCGCTCGATCCGCTTCGCGAGGATGACCTCCTGCGCCGCGGTGAGCAGCTTGTGCCGGCCGACGTCCGCGAGGAAGAGCTGGAGCGAGTCGCCGGCACCGGACGGCTGGTCGGCTTCCCAGACCGTCTCCTCCGCCTTCGCCTTGGCCGACTCCTCGGGTGCGGCCTCGCGCACCTCGAGGCCGATCCGCTCGAGCTCGCGCTGAAGCTCTTCGACGTCCAGATCGGCGAGCTCGTGCTCGAGGGCGAACGCCTCGAACTCGGCCGGCTCGATCCAGCCGCGCTCCTCGCCCGTCTCGATCATCGTCCGGGCGCCCTCGGTCTCGAGCAGTTCGGTCAGCTGGTTCTGCGTCAACGGCCTCTCCACACCCTTTCTTCGGTTTTCCTACCCCAAACCCGGATTTCGCACGCTACGGGATTTCCCCTGCGCTTTCCAGGCCCGGAAGCGAGTATTAACGAGGTTTTTACGGTACCTATTCTGCCGCCGCGGGCTCCGCTTCCTGCGTCTCGGCCGCCTCGGCCGAATCGCCGTCCCTGGAGGGCCTCGCGGGGAAGTCGAACTCCACCTTCCCTTCCGGTGTGAGGATCAGTCTCGCACGAAACGGCTTCCCGGCGCGCGACCTGAAGCCGGAGAGCACCTCGCGCGTGCGGCCCTCCTCGATCAGCTGGCGGGCGATCTCCGGGGTGAGCGTGCGCCCGGCGACCTTCTTCCAGATCACGTAGCCGCAGCCGGTCTCCTCCTTGCTCTTCCAGCTCGTGCAGCCGTAGGCGCGGGAGTTCTCCTTGATGATCTCGCCGGTCTCGGCGCCGCAGCGCGGGCAGAGGCCGAGCTCGACCCGCACCGGGCGGAGCTTCTCCTTGTCGAGCGCCGCGATCTGCTTGACGATCTCGTCGGTGAAGCTCGCGATGTCCCTGATGAAGGCGTCGCGGTCGCCGCTCCCGCGCTCGATGTCGGAGAGGCGGTGCTCCCAGTCGCCGGTCAACTCGGGTGAGGTGATCTTGTGCTCCTCGAGCATCGTGATCACCTGCAGGCCCTTCGGCGTCGGCTGCAGGTCGCGGCCGACGCGCTCGATGTACTCGCGGCGGATCAGCGTCTCGATCGTCTCGGCGCGCGTCGCCGGCGTGCCGAGGCCCGACTCCTTCATCGCCTCGCGCAGCTCGTCGTCGTCGATCAGCTTGCCGGCGGTCTCCATCGCGGACAGCAGCGTCGCCTCGGTGTAGCGCGGCGGCGGCTTCGTCTCCTTCGACTCGACGTCGGCCTCGACGCAGGTGATCTTGATCCCCTGTTCGAGCTGCGGCAGCTCCGCGGTCGCGTCGTCGGACTCCTCTTCCTGGCGCGCGATCTTCTCTTCCTCGGACTCGAGCCCGTAGACGCCGCGCCACCCGGCCTCGAGCGTGATCTTGCCGCGCGTGCGGAAGCGCTCCTCCTCGACGACCGTGATCACCGTCGTGCGCTGGTAGCGCGCCGGAGGGTGGAAGGCGGCGAGGAAGCGCTTCGCGACGAGGTCGAACACGCGGCGCTCGTCGGGGCTGAAGTCGGAGAGGTCGTGCTCGACGTCGGTCGGGATGATCGCGTGGTGGTCGTCGACCTTCGCGTCGTTGACGACGCGCCCGAGCGGGAGCTCGGCGAGGTCGAGGACGAACTGCGCAGCCTGCGCGTAGTCGGGGATCGGAAGAAGCGTCTCGGCGGTCGGCTTGAGCTGCGGGACGAGGTCGCCCGACAGGTAGCGACTCGAGGTACGCGGGTAGGTGATCGCCTTCTTGCCCTCGTACAGGCTCTGCGCGGCCTGCAGCGTGCGGCGCGCGCTGAACCCGAACCGGCGGTTCGCGTCGCGCTGCAGCGAGGTGAGGTCGTAGAGGAGCGGCGCGATCTCCTTCTGTTCCTTGCGCTCGACCGACTCGACGACGCCGTCCTTGCCCTGCACCTTCGCGGCGATCGCGGGCGCACGGTCGGCGTCCTTGAAGATGCGCGTCTCGTCGCCCTCGAACCAGAGGCCCGAGTAGCGCGGCTCGAACGTCGCGTGCACGAGCCAGTACGGCTCCGGCGTGAACGCCTGGATCTCGCGCTCGCGCTTGACGATCATCGCGAGCGTCGGCGTCTGGACGCGGCCGAGCGAGACGACGCCTCCGACCCACGCGCGACCGCGGAGCGTCGCGGCGCGCGTCGCGTTCATGCCGACGAGCCAGTCGGCCTCGCTGCGCGAACGCGCGGCGGCCTCGAGCTTGTCCATCTCGTTGCCGGGGCGCAGCTTGTCGAAGCCGTCGCGGATCGCCTGCTTCGTCATGGAGCTGATCCAGAGACGGTCGACCGGCTTGTCGACGCCGGCGAGCTCGTAGATGTACGAGAAGATGAGCTCGCCTTCGCGCCCGGCGTCGCACGCGTTCACGATGCGGTCGACGTCGTCGCGCTTCATCAGCTTGTGGATCAGCGTGAGCTGCTTCTTCGATTTCGCGTCGCGCGGCTCGAGCTCGAACTTGTCGGGGACGATCGGCAGGTCGTCCATCCGCCAGCGCTTGAACTTCTCGTCGTACGCCTCGGGGTCCTTGAGCTGCACGAGGTGGCCGACGGCGAACGTGATCACGTAGTCGTCGGACTCCATGAACCCCTCTTTCGGGGTCTGGAACGGCCCGGGGAGCGCGTTCGCGATGTCGCGGGCGACCGAGGGCTTCTCGGCCACGATCAGAGTCTTTGCCATCGGTTCCAAGATAGCGGGATGGAAAAAGTGCTGGATACTGGCTGAAATGGACGAACGGGTGCTCCTAGCGGTCGACGGCGACTCCCTCGCCCACCGGGCCTACCACGCCCTGCCGAAGTCGATCCGGCTGAACGCCGTCCTCGGGTTCACGAACTTCCTGCTCAGGCTGTGGGACGCCGAGTCGCCGGCGGCCGTGCTCGTGGCGTGGGACACGCTCGAGGAGGCGACCTACCGCCACGAGGCGCTGCCCGAGTACCAGTCGGGGCGCGAGTTCGAGGACTCGATCGTCGAGCAGCTCGACCTGCTGCCGGACTTCATCCGCGCGTTCGGGTTCGCGTGCGCGAAGGGGGCCGGGTACGAGGCGGACGACTTCCTCGCGGCGGCGGCGAAGCGCTGGCGCGGTCGTGTGGTGGTTGCGACGTCGGACCGCGACGCGTTCCAGCTCGCGAGCGAGCGCGTGACGATCCTGCAGCCGGTGAAAGGTGTGAGCGAGCTTGCGCGCGTGGGGCCTGCAGAGGTTCGCGAGCGCTACGGCGTCGAGCCGGAGCAGGTGCCCGACTTCATCGCGCTCCGCGGCGACTCGTCGGATCGCATTCCGGGCGCGCCCGGCGTCGGCGCGAAGACGGCGGCGGCGGTGCTGAGGCAATACGGCACGCTTGAGAAGGCGCTGCGCGCGGGCCGGTTCCCGGCGGTCGCGGAGGAGTTGCGTCTGTACCGGCGCATCGCGCAGATGGACGCGAAGGCGCCGCTGCCGCGGCTCGCGGCGCAGAAGCCGGACTGGGCCGGGGCTGCCGAGGCGGCGCGCGAGCTCGGTCTCGCCGCGCTCGCGAAGCGGCTCGACGAACGGGCGTAGTGGAGGTCGTCAGCCACCCCGCGTTCCCCGTGCTGCATCCGACGGGGGCGCACCCGGAGCAGCAGGCGCGGCTCGCCGTGCTGCAGGAGCGGTTCGCGTTCGTCGAGTGCGAGCCGGCGTCGGTGGACGACGTGCTGCGCGTGCACACGCGCGACCTCGTCGAGGCCGTTCGGGGGACGGTCGGCTGGCTCGACGCGGACACCGTCTGCACCGAGACGAGCTTCGAGGCGACGCTGCTCGCGTGCGGTGCCGCGATCGAAGCGGTGCGGCGCGAGGGGTTCGCGCTCGCGCGGCCGCCGGGACACCACTCGGGGCCGGCGCGCGCGATGGGGTTCTGCCTCTTCAACCCCGTCGCGGTCGCGGCGCGATGGGCGCAGGCCGAGCTCGGGATCGGACGCGTCGCGATCCTCGACTGG
>JAFAHG010000108.1 GCA_019237315.1 Actinomycetota bacterium | reverse complement strand
CGCGGCGTAGCGTTTCCATCCGCCGAGGTGGGGGCACAACCCGGACGCAGGTCCCGGGAGACGATGAAACAGACTTTTCGCGCCGACGATGGGCAGGTCTTCGTGTTCGTCGTCATCGGCCTGCTCGTCTTGCTGCTCGTCATCACGGCTGCGGTCGTCGACTACGGCCACGCGTTGACGGCGCAGCACAAGCTTCAGGCCGCCGCGGAGGCCGCCGCGCTTGCGGGCGCACAGGCATTGCCGAGCTCGGCCGCTGCGGTGCAGGCGGCGAACGACTACGGCGCGCAGGGACGTAACGCGCCGAGCGGCGTCGTCGACGGCAGCGTCCAGCAGAACGCGCTGACGACGTGCTCGAACGGGTCGAGCAATTGCGCGAAGCCGGACACCGTGGTCGTGAAGGACTCCGCCGACGTGGGCACGACGTTCGCGCAGATCGTCGGCATCGACACCCTCCATGTGCACGCGCAGGCCGCCGCCTGCCGCGGCTGTGCCGGCATCGCGCCGGGTACCGCGAAGTGCACGAACGGCGCGAGCAGCATCTCGTCGAGCTTCTCCTCGACGCCCATCCCGACCCGCAAGACGATCTGGCTCTCGAGCGTCCTCGATGCGAGCAACGTCCCGAGCGCGGGTGTGACGATCAGGTTCTCGGGCCAGACGTTCACGTTCAACGGGCAGACCGTGAACGTGCCCGACGGCGTGGTGATCTTCTCGCCGAGCGTGACGACGCCGTCGACGACGTACAACACCGGCTCCAATACGTGGGAGACGACCGTGCCCGTTGGGACGACCGGCGACGTCTTCCTCTCGGGGACGCTCGTGCCGGTGACGGCGGACGTCCCGGGCGGGGTGAGCCCCGTGACCTGGCAGGGAACCTTCGCGACCGACAACTCCAACGCGTCGGTGACCTGGCACTGGGGCGCGGCGGTGTACAACGACTTCGCGAGCGACGACGGATCGGTGAACGTCAACCCGGTCGCGTCGAACTATCCGGCCGGGACGCCGGTCGACTACATCGACGAGATCACCGGCGGCGGGCGCAACAACTAGCCGCTCGGCAGCTAGCCGGCGCGCGCGTTCCAGATGACCTCCCAGAGGTGGTCGTCGGGATCGCGGAAGTAGCCGGAGTAGATGCCCCACGGACGCTCGCGGGGAGACTCCGTCAACGTCGCGCCGGCTGCTTCGGCGCGCGCGAGCAGCGCGTCGACCTCATTCCGACTCGAGACGAGGTACCCCAGGCTGAACGCACCACTTGCGGGCGGCGCCGAGATGTTCGCGTCCTTGGCGAGGTCGGGATAGAGCGCGAGCATGAGTCCACCCGCGAGCTCGAAGAAGACGACCGTTCCGGCTGCGTTGTCGTCGTCACCCTTCCACTCCGTGCCCACGATCCCGCGCGTCGCGAGGCCAAGTCCGTCGCGGTAGAAGACGAGCGCGCGCTCGAGGTCGGCGACCGCAAGCGTGATCACGTCGACGCGCGGCTCCATCGCGCGCCGAGGCTATCGCGTCAGACGCCGGGCGGGACGCTCACGAGGTGGATCGAGCCGGCGCCCGACGTTCCCGCCGAGACCTGGTTCGGGTTTTCGGGGCACGGGCTCGGCGAGGCGGAGATCGTCGGCGTGCCGGTGTAGCTGCGCGGCGGCGCCGGCGTCGTGGTCGTCGTCGGGGTCGTCGTGGTGGCCGGCGTCGTCGTGGTCGTTGGCGCCGTCGTGGTCGTTGTCGCCGACGTGGTGGTCGTCGGCGTCGTCGTGGTGGTCGTCGGCGTCGTGGTCGTCGTCCCACCGGCGATCGTCACCTGGAAGCAGCCGTTTCCGAGCGGTGTGTGTACGTTCTTTTCCGACGAGTTGTCCGTGTTGCGCTTGGAGCCACCGGCAGTGAGCTCGCTCGTCTTGTGTGCGTGCACGTCGTAGAGGACGACGCACACCCTGTACGGCCCGGCCACGGTCGGGTCGAACGTGTGGCTGATCGGGCCCCAGGTGCCGGTGTTGTAGCCGAGGGACGGGTCGTACGTGCCGCAGCCGCCTGACCACTGCGTCGGATCCGTCGAGTCGTTCGCGGGCGGCGTCCCGTGCACGAGGTTGTCGGCCGGGTTCCACTTCGTCGCGCTCGCGGCGCCGACGTCGATCGACGAGCCGTTGAGCGTCGTCACGTGGTTACCAGGCTGGTGCGGGTCGAACCAGTCGACCGCGTAGCCGATCGCGCGGCCGTTCTGGTTGCAGTCGCCGTGATGTGTCGTCCACTGCCACTGCCCCCGGATCGTCAAGGTGTGCGAGCCGTCGGCGTTTGTGACGATCGTGCCGGTCGTCGTCTGGACCTTCGGGTCCGGCGCGTCGGCCTGCACACCGTCGACGCCATACGAGAGCGCGACGACGCAGGCCGCAACCACGGCGAGCGCCGCACGGCGCCGTGTCCTTTCCCCCTGCGAAGCCATCTCCCAGGCGAGTCATTCCCGGCGCGCGTCGAACCGAAAACTCCGGCCGGCCTCCGCGCGCCGAAGTGCGCGGAGGCCGGCCGTCGCCGCTACGGGACGATCTGAACGGGGGTGCCGAGCGGCAGCATCGACGCGAGCTTCGTGATGCCCGCGTTCGAGATGCGGATGCAGCCGTGGCTGATGTTCGTGCCGAGGCCCTGCGGGTAGTCGGTGCCGTGGAGGCCGATCTCACCGGGGCCGCCGCCGAAGCTGTAGAGGACGTTCGAGAACGCAGAGAGACCGAACGCGTAGGGACCGTACGGCCCGTACGGATTCGGCTGCTTCATCAGCGAGACGATGTAGTAGGTGCCGTGCGGCGTCGGCAGGACGCTGCGGCCGACACCGGCGATCTCGTTGTCGACGACCGTGTCGCCCTTCCAGACGGTCACGCGGTGGCCGCTGAGGGAGACCTGGACGCGGTAGGGATCGAGCGCCAGCGAGACCTGGCTGTCCTTGACCCAGCCCGTGCTGCCGTTCGGGCGCTTTGCGAGGAAGACCTCTTCCCAGCCGGGCGCACGACTCTTCACCAGGAAGACTGCGGGCGCACCGTCTGCGTTCGGGCTCGCAACGTGCATGAACGGCGTCTTCGCGTACGGCGACCGGTAGATCGCAACGGACTTCCCGTTCGCCTGGGCGACGATGCTGTCCACCGAGGACATCGGCTCGGCAGGGTTGCCCTTGCCGAACGCCGGCGCCGCGAGGAGGAGCGCCGCTCCAATCGTGAGGGCCCGCACACCGCGGCGGAGGTGGCCGCCTCCGAAGAGGCGACCACCGTTCCGCGGCTGCGAGCTGATGCTCGCCTTGCCCATCGCGACTACCCCGTGAAGGAGGCCGCCTTGACGACCTTCGGCGCGGGCTTGGTCACGACGTGGACGACCTTCACGATCACCTTCGGCTGCGCGACCTTCTTGGGCGTCGCCTTCGTGACCGTGTGCTTCGCGGCGAGCACCTTCGGCGCGTTCGCCACGACGCTGCTCGAGACCGGGCCGGTCGAGAGCGGGGAGGCCGACGTGCTCGACGAGGCGTTCACGCTCGCGGAGCCGTTGACCGAACCCGACGCGCTCGCCGAGACGCCGTTCGCGGTCGC
>JAFAHG010000098.1 GCA_019237315.1 Actinomycetota bacterium | reverse complement strand
GCCCGGCGGGGTCGTCGTGCTGTGGACAGGCGAGACCGCGCAGCCCGAGCGGGTCGCCGCCGTCGCCGAACGGATCGGCGGAGAGCTCGCGGAGAACCGCGGCGGCCTGCTCGTCCTGCGCAAGAAATCGCCGACACCGGCGGGTTTTCCGCGCCGCATCGGCGTCGCGCGCAAACGTCCGCTCGCGTAGGAAAGATGGGCGCGTGGCCGGGAAGATCTACGCGCTCGCGAACCAGAAGGGCGGCGTCGGCAAGACGACGACCGCCATCAACCTCGCCGCCTGCCTCGCGGAGGCCGGCGAGCGCGCGCTCGTCGTCGACCTTGACCCGCAGGCGAACGCGACCTCGGGCCTCGGCATGCGAGCGAACGGGACGTCGAGCTACGACCTGCTCGACGGGGCGCCGCTCGGCGAGCTCGCAAAGCCGACGAAGTACGCGAACCTCTTCCTCGTCCCCTCGAAGCCCGAGCTCGCCGGTGCGGCGGTCGAGCTCTCGCGCCGCGACGACGGCGACCGCTTCCTCGCTGAATCGCTCGCGGACGCGCACGGCTTCGACTTCGTCCTCCTCGACTGCCCTCCGTCGCTCGGCCCGCTCACGGTGAACGCACTCGCGGCGGCCGACCGCGTGATCGTGCCGGTGCAGGCCGAGTACTACGCGCTCGAGGGGCTCGCGCAGCTCGTGCAGTCGATCAACCTGATCCGCGCGCGGCTGAACCCGCGTCTTGCGATCGCGGGTGTGCTGATCACGATGAGCGACGCACGGACGAAGCTCTCCGCAGACGTCGAGCAGGAGGTGCGCCGCCACTTCGGCGAGCTCGTGTTCCGCACCGTCGTGCCGCGTTCGGTGCGCGTCGCGGAGGCGCCGAGCCACGGCGTGCCGCTCACCCACTTCGACCGGCGCTCGCGCGGCGCCGAGGCCTACTGGAAGGTGGCGATGGAGCTTGTCGAACGCCGCTAACGCTCCTCGCCGCGGCCTCGGGCGGGGCTTCGAGGTCCTGATCGGCGGCTCGGGCACGCCCGAGCTCGCCCATGTCCCCGTCGAGCAGATTCACGCGAACCCTAAGCAGCCGCGCAAGCGCTTCGAGCACGAGACGACCGCCGGCCTCGCCGAGTCGATCCGTACGAACGGCATCGTGCAGCCCGTCGTCCTGCGGCCGCGACTCGAGGGCGGCTACGAGCTGATCGCCGGCGAGCGCCGCTGGCGTGCAGCGCGCGAGGCAGGACTGGCGACCGTGCCCGCGCTCATCCGCGCGGCGGACGACCGTGAGACGCTGCTCCTCGGTCTCGTCGAGAACGTCGCCCGCGAGGATCTCTCGCCGGTCGAGGAGGCACGTGGCTACGCGCTGCTGCTCGACGAATTCGAGCTCTCGCTCGGCGAGGTGTCGGAGCGCGTCGGCCGCTCGAAGCCCGCGATCTCGAACAAGGTACGGCTCCTCGAGCTCCCGGACGACGTGCTCGCGATGGTCGAGCGCGGTGAGCTCTCGGAGGGTCACGCGCGCGCCGTCCTTGCCGTTCCCGACCAGACCGAGCGGCGGAAGCTCGCTCGCAAGATCGTCGCGCAGGGGATGTCGGTGCGCGCCGCCGAGCGTGCGGCGCGCTGGTCGGGCGCCCGGACGAAGCCGCGGACGAAGAGCCCCGTCGACCCGGCGCTCGCCGCGCGGGTGAAGGTCGGGCTCAAGCGGCTCACGGGCCTCGACGTCCGCGTCGCGCCGGGCCGGATCGAGCTCGCCTTCGAGGACGAGCACGACCTCGAAGAGCTCGCGCAGCGGCTCGAGCAGGCGTAGCGATCCCGTATCCGGGCGGTACCGCCCGTCGTTCAACCGACGTGCTCGAACTGTGGCTCCGGGACCTCGAGTCGCTCGAGGCGATCACACAGGACGACGGGACGCGCGACCTCGTCCTGCGGATGGCGGAGCTCTCGAAGACGGGCAACCTCGCCCCCTTCCTGTTCGAGCTCGACTGCGACCAGGACCTCGACGCCGCGACGAAGGCGACGTTCGCCGAGCTCGCGCGCGACGAGGTGTTCCTGCACGCGGTCGAGGACTACGTCCACCGGACGCGCGACCTCCACTGACCGTGGCTCGGCCGGCGCCGGAGCGGAGCGTCTACTGGGCGCTTCCGAATCTGTTCGTGCTCGGGCTCGCGCTCGTCGCGGTGGTCGGCGGCATCGTCCTCGTCGCCGTCGGCCACACGATCCTCGGCTCGGCCGTCCTGGCGCTCGCGATCCTCGGCGTGCTCGTCCTCGCCCAGGAGGCGGCGCGCCACGAGCTCGTGGCGTCCGGGTATTCGCGCGTGCGGGAGCTGTCGGGGTACGCAGGCCTCTCGGTGCGAACGTGGTCGCGCACCTCGCACCGCGTCGCGGCGCTGCGGCTTGAGGCAGCCCGCCTGCTGCGGCAGCGCAGGGAGCTGCTGCTCGCCCTCGGAGCCGCGACGTATGCCGGCGACGGAGCCGCATTCGCACTGACCGAGCAGCTGCGCGCGGTGGACGCGCGACTCGCCGAGTGCGCCGCGGAGTCCGAGCGCCTCATCGCCTCGGCTCAATCACGTGTCGCCGCGGAGCGCTTGACGATCGGCTCCACCGAGATCCGCCGCGCACGCTGAGGGTCGAACGGCGCGGAGAGTGGGCGATCGTGGATTCGAACCACGGACCTCCGCCTTATCAGAGCGGCGCTCTAACCGACTGAGCTAATCGCCCGCGCGGCGCAGTGTAGCGGGAGCCGTGCCCGGGGTACTCTAAAGCGAGATGACGGAGATGGTCATCTACGGCGTCTCGTTCGACCTCGTCGGGAAACAGCCGATCGTGCTCCTGAAGACGGCCGAGGCGAATAAGTTCCTGCCGATCTGGATCGGCCATCCCGAGGCGGCGGCGATCCTGATGAAGCTGCAGGGTGCGACGGCTCCGCGGCCACTCACGCACGACCTGCTCGTGAACATCCTCGGCGAGCTCGAGGTCGAGATCGTCCGCGTCACGGTCACCGAGCTGCGCGAGAATACGTTCTACGCGTCGATCACCGTGCAGCAGAACGGGTCCGAGCTCGAGATCGACTCCCGCTCCTCCGACGCGATCGCGGTTGCGATTCGCGCGCACGCCCCGATCTACGCTGCCGACTCGGTGATCGAGGAGTCGGCGATCGAGTTCGAGGGCGAGGACGTGAACGAAGAGGAGATCGTCGACGAGTTCAAGCGCTTCCTCGAGCACGTCTCGGCGGAGGACTTCGCCGAAGCGGAGGTCGAGGAGGGCGACGAAGAAGAAGACGAGGACCAGGACTAGCTACTTCACGACCGCCGCGACGAGCGCGACGGCGTTGAAGGTGGCGTGCACGAGCATGCCGGGGTAGACGCTCTCGGTCCGTGAACGCAGCCACGCGAGCGCAGCGCCGAAGAACGCGAGCTCCGGAAACGCCTCGACGAGCCCGTGCGCGGCGGCGAAGACGATTCCGATCGCGACGATCGCCTTCCACACGCCGAAGCCGCGGAGCAGCGAGAACCCGAGGCCGCGGAAGAGCAGCTCCTCGACGAACGGCGCGACCCCCGCGATGAGCACCGCGTTCGCGACGTAGGCGCCGGCGTGGCTCGGTTCCCATCCCTTCGGGGTCAGCCCCTGCTCCCGGGCGCCGTGGAGGAGCGGGTCGAGCACCTGGGTGACGATCGCGATCGCGACGAGGGCACCGAAGGCCAGGAGCAGCGCGCGCCTCCAGGAGCGGGGCCGCCGGAGCGCGAGCAGCTGCCGGTCGCCGCGGGAGATCGCGTAGAGGGCACCGAGGATCAGCGCGTACTGGACGAGTCCGCTGGCGAAGGTGCCGTACTGGTAGAGCGTGTTCGGGGCCGGCTTTCCCTGCGTCGCGCGGCCGTAGTAGTTCACGGCCATCAGGAGGCCGACGAGCAGCGACCACCAAACGAGCCGCCTAAGATCAACGCGGTTGCCAGACAGGACATTCACGCCGGCCGAGGCTAACAGCGCTCTTGCGGAGGTGCGGCCGCTCGTCGAGCGGATGGTCTCGCTGCGGGAGCGCATGCGCGAGCTCGAAGGGGAGCAGCGCAACGTCGTCCAGCTGATCGCCGGCAACGGCAGCGGCTACGCGGTCGGCGAGGCGCGCGGGGAGGAGTTCGCGGCTCTCGCCGGCGAGGTGCACGACTGCATCGAGCAGCTGAACGAGCTCGGCGTGCAGGTGAAGGACGTCGACACCGGCCTCGTCGACTTCCCCGCGCGCCGCGACGGCGAGGACGTTCTGCTGTGCTGGCGCGCCGGCGAGGACGGGGTCGAGTTCTGGCACGGACTGGACGATGGTTTCGCGGGCCGCAAGCCGATCGACTGGGGCGACGCGTGAGCGCGCACCTCTGGCATCGGCTCGTGATCGCGGGCGGCGTGATCATCTTGACGGGGCTGCTCGCGAAGCTCGTCGATTCGCGCATCAGCCACGAGCAGATGAGCGCGTCGCAGGTGACTCGCTATCGCGTCGTCCGCAGGACGGTGTTCGTCGCGATCGTCTTCGTCGGGGTGCTCTCGGCGCTGCTCGTGATCCCGCAGGTCCGCGCCGTCGCGGGTGGGATCCTGGCGTCGTCCGCGGTCGTCGGCTTGATCATCGGCTTCGCGGCGCAGCGCACGCTCGGCAACTTCATCGCCGGCATCCTGATCGCGTTCACGCAGCCGATCCGGATCGGCGACGACATCGAGATCGCCGACGCGGCGGGGGTCGTCGAGGAGATCGGCCTCACGTACACGTGGTTGCGCACGCCCGAGGACGAGCGCATCGCGATCCCGAACGACAAGCTCGCGTCCGAGACGATCCACAACAAGACCTACAAGCGGTGACAGCGCCCGACGACCTCCGCGAGTTCCTGATCGAGACTCGCCGGCGCCGGCGCTGGCGTGTGGAGCGGTTGCGGCGCCGGCGCCGAGCGGGCGCGACACTTGGTCTCGTCGCCGTCGTGATCGCCGGACTCGCAGCCGCTGCGACGGTCGGGACGGGCGCTGCGCTCTCGGCCGGGTGTTCCCTCTCGTCGCTGAAGCCGGTGCAGATCGGCGAGAACTCGTTTCTGTACGCGGCCGACGGTTCGCTGCTCGGCTCGATCCCCGCCGAGCGGAACCGCGAGCCGATCGCGCTCGCGCAGATGGGGCGATGGCTTCCGATGGCGACGGTCGCCGTCGAGGACCGCCGCTTTTACAGCCACGGTGGCGTCGACTACGTGGGTATCGCGCGCGCGCTCTGGCGTGACGTGAGCGCGGGCAAGGTCGTGCAGGGCGGCTCGACGATCGCGCAGCAGCTCGTGCGCAACCTGTACGTCGGCCAGGAGCGCACGCTGCAGCGCAAGCTGAAGGAGGCGTGTCTCGCGATCAAGCTCAGCGAGCGCTGGTCGAAGCAGAAGATCCTCGAGGACTATCTGAACACCGTGTACTACGGCGACCACGCGTACGGTGCGGAGGCGGCGGCACAGACGTTCTTCTCGAAGGACGCGGGTGAGCTCGACCTGCGACAAGCGGCGCTCATCGCGGGCCTGCCGCAGGCGCCGTCGGTCTACGACCCGCTGCACGACCCGCGGGCGGCGCTCGCGCGGCGCGACGAGGTGCTGCAGACGATGCTCGCCGACGGAGCGATCACACGCGCGCAGTACCGCTGGGCGATCTCGTCGCGCGATCTCCACCTCGTCCCCGGGTCGATCTACACGCGCATCCGCGAGCCGTACTTCTTCTCGTACGTGATCAGCCAGCTCGAGAACGTGTACGGCGCGAATACGGTGCGCGACGGCGGGCTGCGCGTCTACACGACGATCGAACCGAGGCTGCAGCTTGCCGCGGTCGACGCGATCAAGACGACGCTGAACGAGAAGAACGATCCGGCCGCGGCGATCGTCTCCGTCGTGCCGGGCACGGGGGCGATCCGCGCGATGGCGGCGGTGATCCCGGGGAACACGCACAACCAGTTCAACCTCGCCGCGCAGTCGGCCCGCGAGGCGGGCTCGACGTTCAAGGCGTTCGTGCTCGCGACGGCGATCGAGCAGGGCATGGATCCCGACACGACCTACTACACCTCGGCGCCGTTCGTCTGCACGACCGGGCCGTGGTGTGCGGGCGACGCGGAAGCGGGCAAGCCGTGGCAGGTCAGCACCTACGACCACACGTATGCCGGGACGATCTCCGTGACGCAGGCGACGCTTCGCTCCGACAACACCGTCTACGCGCAACTCACCCTCGACGCCGGTCCGGACAACGTCTGGAAGATGGCGAAGCGGCTCGGCGTCCATCTGACGCAGAAGCCGGTCGCGTCGATCGGCCTCGGCCCGCTCGCGGTGTCGCCGCTCGACATGGCGGCGGCGTACGCGACGTTCGCGTCCGGCGGCGTGTACGCGACACCGACGGCGATCGCGAAGGTCGTGCTCGCCGACGGCACGGTCGATAGGAGCTCCGGCTGGGGTGTTCCGCAGACGAAGCGCGTTCTCTCGCAGGGCGTCGCGTGGAAGGTGAACGACGTGCTGCACCAGAACGCGCTCTACGGGACGGGGTACGGGTCGAGCGACGGAGTCCACCCGAATGCCGGCAAGACCGGCACGACCGAGGACCACGCCGACGCGTGGTTCGTCGGCTACACGCGCGACCTCTCCTCGGCGGTGTGGATGGGCTATCCCGGCGGCGAGATCCCGATGCTCGACGTGCACGGCCTCGCGGTCGCCGGCGCGACGTTCCCCGTGCCGATCTGGCACCTCTACATGGCGGCCGCCGAGAAGGGTCTGCCGCCGCGCGACTTCCTGACGCCGAAGAACCCGCCGTCGTTCCGCGCGTTCACCCACCACTACTACGGGTACCTCGCGACGACGGCGACGACGACCACGACGACGGCGGTCGCGCCCGGGCCCGCTCCGCCGCCTGCGGTGCCGAAGCCGGGACGGCCGGTGCCGGCGCTGCCCGCGCCGCCGCCCGTCGTCGACGCGCGCGCCCGCTAGTGGCGGAGCTGCTCTCGATCGCGGACGCGCTCGCGCTCGTCCTCGGGCGCGCGCACGCCCTCGACGCCGAGGAGGTCGCGGTCGCCGACGCCGCCGGGCGGTTCGTCGCCGAGAGCGCGACCGCGCCCGTCGACCTGCCGCCGTTTCCGAGCTCGGCGATGGACGGCTTCGCGCTCCGCGCCGCCGACACACCCGGCACGCTGCGGGTCGCCGGCCGCGTGGCGGCGGGCGCCCCTGCGCGAAGCGCGCTCGAGCCTCACGACGCAATGGCGATCTCGACGGGCGGCGTCGTCCCCGACGGTGCGGACGCCGTCGCGCCCGTCGAGGTCGTGACCGAGGAGAACGGCGCCGTGGCAGTGCCGGCGACCGCGCCCGGCGCGAACGTGCGGCCCCGTGGGAGCGACATCGCCGCCGGCGCGGAGGTGGTCGCAGCCGGAACGCGACTCGGCCCGGCGCAGCTCGCCGTGCTGGCCGCCGCGGGCATCGCCGCGGTGCGGTGCGTACGGCGTCCACGTGTCGCTGTGCTGCCGACGGGGACGGAGCTGCGGCAGCCCGGCGCCACGTTGCGCGCGGGCGAGATCTACGACTCGAACGGCCTCATGCTTGCGGCGCAGGTCGCCACGGCGGGCGGCGAGGCGACGCGATTCGACGCGGTCGCCGACGACGAAGCGGCGACGCGTGCCGCGATCGAGCGGGGGCTCGAGGCGGACGTCCTCCTCACGAGCGGCGGCGTCTCCGTCGGCGAGCACGACCTCGTCCGTCGCGTCGAAGCGGAGCTCGGTGTGGAAGAGATCTTCTGGGGCGTCGCGATGCGGCCGGGCAAGCCGCTCACATTCGGGGTGCGCGGGCGGTCGCTCGTCTTCGGCCTGCCGGGAAACCCAGTGTCGTCCTTCGTGTGCTTCGAGCTCTTCGTGCGGCCGGCGTTGCTCGCGATGCAGGGTGCAGCCGATCCGCGTCCGCGCTACCTCGTGGGGCGTCTGGCGACGCCGGCGCGGCAGAATCCGCGCGATTCGCTCCTGCGCTCACGCATACGCGTCGCCGGCGACTCCGTTTTGCTCGAGCCGCTCACGGGCCAGGAGTCGCACATGATCGCGCGGGCCGCCACGGCCGACGCGCTCGTCTTCGTCCCAAGCGGCGAGGGAGAGCTCGCGGCGGGTGCACCTGTCGAGTACCTACAGCTCTAGGAGCGC
>JAFAHG010000092.1 GCA_019237315.1 Actinomycetota bacterium | reverse complement strand
CATGACCGACCCCGGCTTCGCCGACCGGACGTACCTGGAGCCGCTCGACCTCGCAGGCGTGACGGCCGTGCTCGAGCGCGAGCGCCCGGACGCGCTCCTGCCGACGATGGGCGGCCAGACCGCGCTCAACCTCGCGCGGGAGCTGCATGAGGCCGGCGTGCTCGAAGAGCTCGGAATCGAGCTGATCGGCGCGTCGATCGACGCGATCGCCCGCGCGGAGGACCGCGAGCTCTTCAAGCAGGCGGTCGAGTCGTGCGGTCTCGCAGTCGCGGCTTCGCGGATCGTGACGCGCCTCGACGAGCTCGACGACCAGCCGACCCCGGCGGTGGTCCGGCCGGCGTTCACGCTCGGCGGCCACGGCGGCGGCTTCGTCCAGAACGAGGCTGAGCTTCGACGTCAGGTCGAGCGTGGGCTCGCGGAGTCGCCGATCAGCCAGGTGCTCGTCGAGGAGTCCCTGCGCGGGTGGGACGAGTTCGAGCTCGAGGTCGTCCGCGACCGCGCGGACAACGTCGTCATCGTGTGCTCGATCGAGAACCTCGACCCGATGGGCGTGCACACCGGCGACTCCGTCACGGTCGCGCCGCAGATGACGCTCTCCGACGAGGCCTACCAGCAGCTTCGCGACGCCGCGATCGCGATCATCCGCGCCGTCGGTGTCGACACCGGCGGCTCGAACATCCAGTTCGCGCGCGACCGCGCGACAGGAGCGATCCGCGTCATCGAGATGAACCCGCGCGTGTCGCGCTCCTCGGCGCTCGCGTCGAAGGCGACGGGCTATCCGATCGCAAAGGTCGCGGCGAAGCTCGCGGTCGGCTACCTACTGCCCGAGATCCCCAACGACCTGACGGGTACGACGCCGGCGAGCTTCGAGCCGACACTCGACTACGTCGTCGTGAAGTTCCCGCGCTTCGCGTTCGAGAAGTTCGCCGGCGCGGACCGTCGTCTCGGGACGCAGATGAAGTCGGTTGGCGAGTCGATGGGCATCGGCCGCACGTTCGCGGAGGCGTTCGCGAAGGCTCGACGTGGACTCGAGATCGATCCGGAGTGGCGCCCCGAGAACCTGAACCCGTGGTTCGCGCGCGAGCTCGAAGCCTGTGGACGATCTGTTACGGCGGCTGCCGCCGGACATGTCTCGTTCCGACGTGTCGATTCGTGCGCCGGCGAGGTGGCTGCGCGGTCGAACTACTTCTACTCGACCGTCGGCGAGTGTGACGAAGAATCCCCGGCACCGTCCTGTTCGGTCGTGATACTCGGGAGCGGTCCCAACCGCATCGGCCAGGGGATCGAGTTCGACTACTGCTGCGTGCACGCAGCACAGAGCTTCCGCGCGCAGGGCTACGAGGCCGTGATGGTCAACTGCAACCCCGAGACCGTCTCGACCGACTACGACACGTCCGACCGCCTCTACTTCGAGCCGCTCGACGAGGAGGCGGTCCTCGCCGTCCTCGCGCGCGAGCGCCCCGTCGGCGTGTGCATCCAGTTCGGCGGGCAGACCCCGCTCAAGCTCGCCCGCGCGATCGAGCGCGCCGGCTACCGCATCCTCGGAACGCCGTTCGACGCGGTCGACCTCGCCGAGGACCGTGAGCGCTTCGCCCGCCTCGCCGAGTCGATCGGCGTCCGTTGCCCGGCGTGGGGGATCGCCTCGTCGCCGGACGAAGCGGCCGCCGTCGCCGCCGAGATCGGCTTTCCCGTCCTCGTCCGGCCCTCGTACGTCCTCGGCGGCCGCGCGATGCGGGTCTGCTACTCCGCGGACGAGGTGCACGAGGCGATGGAGGCAGTCGACGGCGCCGTCCTGGTCGACCGCTTCCTCGAGAACGCCGTCGAGCTCGACGTCGACGCGCTGTGCGACGGCACCGACACCTACGTAGCCGCGGTCATGGAGCACATCGAGGAAGCGGGCATCCACTCCGGCGACTCGTCATGTGTCCTCCCGGCACCGAGCGACGACGAGAACGTACGCGACGTCGTGCGCCGGCTCGGGTCCGCGCTCGGCGTCGTCGGCCTGCTCAACGTGCAGCTCGCGATCGCGGGCGGCGACGTGTATGTGCTCGAGGTGAACCCGCGCGCCTCGCGCACCGTTCCGTTCGCATCGAAGGCGACGGGCGTGAACCTCGTCGATGCGGCATGCCGCGTCGCCGCGGGAGCGCGCATCGCCGACCTCGGCCTTCCGCCGGAGACACCGCCGCGCGATTACCACGTCAAGGCTGCGGTCCTTCCCTTCGCGCGCTTCCCCGGCGCCGATCCCGTGCTCGGTCCGGAGATGCGCTCGACCGGCGAGGTGATGGCAAGCGCCGCCGACTTCCCATCCGCCTTCGCGAAGGCGGAACGGGCTGCCGGCCGCGCGCTGCCGACGACAGGCCGGGCGTTCGTCACCGTCCGCGACGGCGACAAGATCGCCGTGGTGCCGGTCGTCAAGGCGCTCGTTCGCCTCGGCTTCGAGGTCACGGCGACCGACGGGACTGCACGCGCACTCGAGACTGCGGGCATCGACGTCACACATGTCGACAAGGGCGCGACCGTCGTCGAGCTCGTGCGGCGGCGACACTTCGACCTCGTCGTCAACACACCCGAAGGACGCAACGCGCGCCGCGACGGCTACGCGATTCGCGAAGCCGCCGTCGTTGCGCGCGTACCGTGCATCACGACGATTGCAGGTGCGCGCGCCGCGGTCGAGGCGATCGAAAAGGCGCGCGACGAGCAACCGACAGCGCTACAAGAGCGGCACGTTCAGCACGAAGAAGTCTGGCGCGCGGCATCCTGATCACCCTTTTGGAGGATGGCCGCGCACGTGTTGCCGGTCCTGCAAACCGAGTGCAAACGAAGGTGGTTGCACGCGGCTGGGAGGTTGTTAGTATGCGGCGCTCATGGTGCCGCCCACGTCGCAGGTACAAGCTCCGGTTCGTTCGCTTGACCAGCGCATGGAGGCGCTTCGGAGGGCGAACGACATTCGCGTCAAGCGCGCCCAGCTGAAGAAGGACCTCAAGTCCGGCGCCGTCTCGATCGAGCAGATCTTGCGCGAGCCGCCGGAGTTCGTGTCGACGGCGAAGGTGTTCGACATGCTGATGGCCGTGCCGAAGTTCGGGCGCGTGAAGGCCGCGCGGCTCCTCAACCAGTGCCGCATCAGCCAGTCGAAGACGGTGGGCGGGCTCTCCGATCGCCAGCGGCAAGAGCTGATTGCCCTCTTCAACACCCGCTAACTCGGTCTTCGTCGTCACCGGGCCGTCCGGGGCGGGGAAGGGGACGATGGTGCAGGCGCTTCTCGAGCGCGTGCCCGGGCTTCGGCTCGCCGTCTCGGCGACGACCCGGTCGCAGCGACCCAACGAGGTCGACGGGGAGCACTACTGGTTCCTCTCGGACGCGGAGTTCGAGCGGCGGCTCGACGCCGGCGACTTCCTCGAGTACCACGTGTTTCCCTGGGGCCAGCGTTCCGGGACGCTCCGCTCCGAGCTCGACCGCATCGCGCGCGACGGCGGCGTCCCGCTCCTCGAGCTCGAGCTGAACGGCGCGTCCGCCGTGAAGGAACAGGTGCCGGGAGCGGTGACGATCTTCGTCGACGCACCCCTCGCCGAGCTCGAGCGGCGCCTCCGCGAGCGCGCGACCGAGAGTGCGGGGGAGATCGGGGAGCGGATCGCGCTCGCACGGGAGCAGAAGGAGCTCGCCGACCGCTTCGACCACGTGGTCGAGAACGACGACCGGGAGCGGGCGGCCGCGGAGTGCGTGGCGATCGTCCAGGAAGAGCTCGGCCGGGCCGCTGCTACCATGGCCGGCCGATGATCAATCCCCGCATCGACGAGCTTCTCGGGCAGGTGGACTCCCGCTACGCGCTGGTGATCGTCGCGGCCAAGCGCGCGCGGCAGATCAACAACTACCACCACCAGCTCGGCGAGGGCACCTTCGACGAGTTCGCCCCGCCGCTCGTCGAGTCGCGCTCGAAGAACTACCTGACCCTTTCCCTCGAGGAAGTCGCCGAGGGAAAGATCACGTACGAGTACCGCCGCTAGGGGCGACTCCGTGGCCAGGATCCTGCTCGGCGTGACCGGCGGGATCGCCGCCTACAAGGCGTGCGAGGTCACCCGGCTGCTCGTGAAGGACGGCCACGAGGTGATCCCGCTCGTCACTCCCGGGGCCGAGCGCTTCGTTCGCGCCGAGACGTTCGCCGCGCTCGCGCGCCGGCCTGCCGGCGAGGATCTGTATCAGCACCTCACGCGCGCCGACCTGCTTCTCGTCGCGCCGTGCACCGCGAACACGCTCGCGAAGCTCGCGCACGGGCTCGCCGACAACACTCTGACCGAGGCCGCGCTTGCACACCGCGGACCCGTCCTCGTGGCGCCGGCGATGAACCCGCGCATGTGGGCGCACCCCGCGACCCGCGCGAACGTGGACACACTGCGCACTCGCGGCATCGAGCTCGTCGGTCCCGACGAAGGGGAGACCGCCGAGGGGGAGTGGGGCGTCGGCCGGATGGCCGAGCCGGCCGAGATCGTCTCCCGCGCGGAGCAACTGCTCGCACCGCCGAGCCTCGCGGGCAAGCGCGTGCTCGTGACGGCCGGCGGGACACGCGAGCCGGTCGACTCGGTTCGCTTCCTCGGCAACCGCTCGTCGGGCCGCATGGGCGTCGCGCTCGCGGAAGAGGCGCGGCGGCGCGGTGCGGACGTCGTCCTCCTCGCGGCGAACATCGCCGTGCCGGCACCGATCGGTGTCGAGACGATCCCGACCCCCACCGCGGAGACGATGCTCGAGGCCGCGCTCGCGCTCGAAGACGTCGACGTCGCGATCCTCGCCGCGGCCGTCGCCGACTACCGGCCCGCGGAGGCCTTCGCGACGAAGCGCCCGAAGACGAGCGAGGCGTGGACGCTCGAGCTCGAACCGACGGGCGACATCGCACGCGCGCTCGGTGAGCGCAAGCGCGTCGGCCGGCTGCTCGTCCTCTTCGGCGCCGAGCACGGTGAGGAGGGACTCGAGCGCAAGCGGCGCATGCTCGACGAGAAGAACGCCGACCTCGTCGTCTACAACGACGTCTCGCGTCCCGACATCGCGTTCGACGCGGCCGAGAACGAGGTCGTGCTGGTCTCCGGCGACGGCGAGCGGCGGATTCCGAAGGCGCCGAAGGCGGTCGTCGCGGCCGCGATCCTCGACGAGGCGGAACGTCTCCTCGCCGCCCGGCGTTGAGGTTGTAGATGAGTGACGCCTACGACCTGTTCCAGGAGGGACGCCGCCGCCTCAAGGAGGGGCTGACCGCGCAGGCCACGGTGCCGCTCGAGAAGGCCAAGCGGCTCGAGCCGCACAAGGCGTCGATCCGCGAGGCGCTCGGCATCGCGT
>JAFAHG010000281.1 GCA_019237315.1 Actinomycetota bacterium | reverse complement strand
CGCGGCGAGGCTTAGTCCCAGCCGAATCTAGCTTTGAACGAGACCGAGATAAGCGTCGGCGTCCGCCGCGCGCGAACGATGATCGACGGCAGCCGGCGCGCGGAGGAAACGCCCCTAGTCTCGCGCGATGCAGTCGATTTCGACGCGCGCGCCGCGCGGCAGCGCGGCGACCGCGACGGTCGAGCGCGCCGGCTTGGTCATGCCGAAGTAGCGTTCGTAGACTTTGTTGACGGCGGCGAAGTCCTGCATGTCGACGAGGAAGATCGTCGTCTTCACGACGTTGGCGCACTCGTAGCCGGCGGCGCAGAGGATCGAACAGAGGTTTTCGAGCACGCGCTCGGTCTGCGCGCCGACGTCGCCGTCGACGAGCTCGCCCGTCTGCGGATCGAGCGGAATTTGCCCGCTGCAATAGAGCTCATTGCCGCACACGACCGCCTGGCTGTACGGCCCGATCGGCGCGGGCGCGTGGTGCGTGACGACGTGCTCGAGCTTCATCGCAGCGCGGCCTCGCGGGTCATCGTCCCCTTGAACGCCGGCGGCGGCTCCGCGATCCCGAAGTTCTGCCGGTAGAGCGCGTCGATGCGCTCGAGCTCGCCGGGCTCGAGCGGCGGCGCGTCGGGCGCTGCGGCGAACTCCTCGAGCTGGGCGCGATCGTAGATGTTCGGCAGAACGCTCATCACCCGCGGCTCGCGCAGGAGCCATGCGATCGCGGCCTGTCCGAGCGTCCGATCGGGTCGCTCGAGGAAGCGCAGCTGCTCGATCTTCTCGACACCGTTGACGAGCCATTCGCGCGGGCGGTGGCGGCGGTGATCGCCCTTGGGAAACGTCGTCTCGGCCGTGTAGTGGCCCTCGAGCAATCCGCTCGAGTGCGGGACGCGGATCATATAACCGGTGTCGGCGCTCGCGTCGCGCGCCGCGGCGATCTGCTCGTTCCCGGGGTACTGCTCGAGCATGTTCCAGATGATCTGGAGGCTCGCGACGTTGCGCCGCTTCACCGCGTCCACTCCTTCGTAGAGCCAGCCGATCGCGGGGCCGAGGGCTACGCCGTACATGCGAACCTTGCCTTCGCGCTTGAGCGACTCGAGCAAATTCCAGAGCGCATCGTCCTCGATCTGCTCGATGCGCGCATTGTGCATCTGATAGATGTCGATGTAGTCGGTCCGCAGGCGGCGCAGCGACGCCTCGAGCGCCGCGCGCACGAACGGCGGCGAGAAGTCCTGCGGCAGTTCGGACTGTCCGCGCCGCGCCGCGTCGCTGCCGGAGAAGTCGTATCCGAACTTCGTCGCGTAGACGACGCGCTCGCGGCGGTCGCCGAACGCGGCGGCGAGCTGCACTTCGCTGCGGCCGTTGCCGTAGGTATCGGCGGCATCGTACAGCGTGATGCCGCGGTCGTACGCGGCGTGGAGCATCGCGACGGCTTCGTCGTCGCTCTTCTCGCCCCACCAACTGGTAGAAGTCGTCCACAGGCCGAAGCCGACCTCGCTCACGGTCACGTCGCTGTTCGGGTAGGTCCGGTATTTCATACGAGGGGCCTTCTCCGCTCGCGGCGCCAACACTCCATGGCGTGGATACCGGCGACGCACTGCGCGACGATCTGACTCGCGTCGCGGCGTGGATCGAAGGCTACTACGAGCACCCGGAGCGGTATCGCGTGCTGCCCGACGTCGAGCCCGGCGACGTCACTGCGGCGCTGCCTCCGGATGCGCCGGAATTGGGCGAACCGCTCGAGCGCATCCTCGACGATTTCGAGCGGATCGTGGTGCCGGCGACGACGCACTGGAACCATCCGCGCTTCTTCGCGTACTTCGCGACCAGCGCGGCCCCGGCCGCCGTCGCCGCGGAGGCGTTGGCCGCAGCGCTCGACGTGAAGGCGATGCTCTGGCGTACGTCACCGGCGGCGACGGAGCTCGAGGAGGTGACCATGCGCTGGCTGCGGGGCCTGCTCGGACTCCCGCGCGACTGGACTGGAGTAATCTACGACACGGCGTCGATCGCGGGCTTCACGGCGCTGGCGGCCGCGCGCGAGGCGCTCGACCTCGACATTCGCGACGCCGGGATGGCGGGGCGCGCGCTGCCGCCGCTGCGCATGTACGTCACCGGCGAGACGCACTCGCACGTGGAGAAGGCGGCGATCGCGCTCGGCGTCGGACGCAACCACGTCGTACGCATCCCCTGCGACGAAGCGTTCCGCATGCGGCCCGACGCGTTGGCCTACCGGATTGAAGCGGACGTCGCCGCGGGAATGCGGCCGCTCGCGATCGTCGCGACGGTGGGAACGACGTCGACGACGTCGGTCGATCCGGTGCCGGAGATCGCCGCGATCGCGCGGCGGCACGGCGTGTGGCTGCACGTCGACGCGGCCTACGCCGGCGTCGCCGCGATTTTGCCGGAGCTGCGCGAATTGCTCGCCGGCGTCGAACACGCCCATTCGCTCG
>JAFAHG010000244.1 GCA_019237315.1 Actinomycetota bacterium | reverse complement strand
GTCGATCGCGACCACGCTCGCGGCGCAAGGCCTCGTCGTCGAGACGCGGCCGGCCGCCGACGTCGGCGACCTGTCGCCCTACGGCGGCGTCGTTCTCGGGAGCTCGATCTACACCGGCCGCCTGCACGCCGACGCGCGGTACTTCCTCCGTCGGCACCGCCACGAGCTCACGCACAAGCGGTTCGCCGTGTTCGCGCTTGGCCCGCGCACGCTCGAGCGGGACGACGTCGCGAACTCGCGCAAGCAGGTCGACCACGAGCTCGAAAAGGTGCCGCAGCTCTCGCCGCTCTCGGTTGCCGTGTTCGGCGGCGTTCTCGACCCGGAGCAGCACCACTTCCCGTTCAACCACATGCCGAAGACGGACGCGCGCGACTGGAACGCGATCGAGTCGTGGGCCGACGCGATCTCGTCCGAGATCTCCGCGCCGCACGTCCCGGACACGCTGACCGGACACCGTGGCGAGGTGACCGCCACGGTCTCCATGTAGCTCAGCGCCCGATCGCAGCCGCCGCCGTCGTCGTGGGTGCCGGACGCGGCGGCGGCTTCGAGTTCGTGAGGATCGCCGCCAGCAGCAGGACCGCGACGGCGACCGCGCTCTCACCGGCGAGCGAGCGCCCGACGCGGGTCAGGAACCCGTCGCTTGCGCGGTCGAGCGCGGGGCGGATCACGAAGTGGTGCAGCGCGCCCCAGGCGAGCACGACGGCGACGAGCGCGATCTTCACGAGGAGCGTCTGTCCGTACCCCGTCGTCCAGAGGTCGTGCAGCCGCGGAAGCCGCACGATCGAGAGATAGGTGCCCGCTGCGAGGACGAGGGCGATGAGAACCCTCGCCATGCGCGAGAAGCGCGCGAATGCGACGCGCCGGAATTCCGGGGCGACGAGCCACACGCCCGCCGCGAGCGAGACGAGACCGCCGATCCAGAGCGACGCTGCGGTCAGGTGCACCCAGTCCGCGAGCTCGGACCACTTCGACGAGCCGGGGTCGACGGCGTCGTGGCCCGACAGCGAGAGCCCGGCCGCGAACCCGACCGCGATGAGGAACGCCGGCACGAGCAGGCGCGTCCGGTCCGTGAGCCACGCGAGGTAGAGGAGCGCCGCGACGATTGCGAACGCGAGCGTCATCACGATGAACGCCTTGCCGAACCGCGTCGCAGCCGAGATCGGGGACAGGTCGCCGTAGAGGAACTTCCCGAACGGCAGTTGCAGCACGTCGGCGCAGCGCAGGCAGAACGCGAGGATGCCGAGCTCGAGGACGCCGACGACGCCGATCGCGGCGATCGCGTACAGGCGCTTCTCCACGCGTGGCGGCACCGCGAGGCCGCGCAGGCACAGCAGCCGGAAGCCGAGCGAGCCGATCACGAGTGCGAGCGCGACGAAGTACAGCCAGCGCACGACGTCCTCTGTCCGCGTGGGCCCGCTCGCGCCAAACGCCTCCGTTGGCGGGAGAGCCTTCATCCGCACGCCGAACGTCCACACACCCGAGACGACGTGCCCGTCGGCCGACAGCGCGTGCCACCGGATCGTGTAGTCGCCCGCCGGCAGGTGCTTCACGCCGGCGACGACGTCGATGCCGTGCGCGGTCGTGGTGAGCTCGTAGTGCCGGCCTTTCGTGTCGAAGACCTCGACCGCCGGGAACTGCACGACCTGGTCGAAGTGCAGCTCCACGTCGCGCGGCGACTGAGCGAGGTCGGCCATGTACCCGGGGAAGACGCTCTTCAGCGTCGCGTGCGCGTACGCCGCGGCGGGGACGGCGAGCACGACGAACGCGCCGAGGACGAGCAGCCGCTTCACCGGTGCGGGACTCCCGCGAGCGGCGAGAGGTGGCCGAAGATCGGCGCGAGGTCGCGGTCGCAGAAGAGCATCACGGCGACCGCGACGACGGCGAACGCGAACGCCGACTGGAACGCAGCCGACCGCGGCCGGAACGCGCGCGCGAAGAGGATCCCGGACGAGCCGACGAGCGTCCAACCGATCAGGTGGTGCAGGAACGCCGATCGTGCGAAGAACCACGGGTTCTGTTCGTGCACGAGGAACGCGATGCCGGAGACGAAGATGCCGATCGGCAGCGCGAGCCGCCACCGGGGGTCGTGCAGCTTCCCGTGGACGAGCCCGAGCTCCGCGGCGCCGCCGATCATCAACGCCTGCGCCCACGCTCCGTGCGCGACCATGTGGATCGCCGAGTTCGTGAAGAACGTCATCACCGGCCACATGAGCAGGCCGAGCCCGAACACGATCGACGGCCAGAGGTAGACACGCCAGCGGCGCATCGCCCACACCTTCTCGCCGACGATCGCCTCCGAGAGGAGGATCAGACCGAGCAGCAGGAAGCCCCCGGCGAAGAGCCAGTGCACCATCTCGCTATGCGGTTCCATCGGCCTCCTCGAGGTCGACGAGGAGCGGCCGTGCGACGAGGAGCGAGAACACCGCGCCGGCGACGACGACGAGCAGCTGCGGCTCGATGACGAGCCACCAGAACCCCTGGTGATGCGGGTGCAGAAGCGTCAGTCGGTACGGCTGCGCGAATGCCCAGACGACGCCGCCGAGCGACGTCAGCGGCCCGAGCATGGAGATCAGTCGCGCCCGGTGGCTCCGGTACGTCCGGACAGCCGGCACGCGGGTGGCGAGTTGCGTTTCCATCCCTCTTCCTTCCGCAAGTCGGAGTGCGACGACGCGACCCGCGGTCCTGCGCCGCGGGTCAGGCGGGAAGAGGAGGCGGCCGCGACTCGAAGACGAGGCCGAAGAGGCGGCGCGGCGCGTTGTCGTCGTCCGGCCGCACGAGCGGGCGCGGCGGCGTCGACTGCAGGAGTCGGCGCGCACGCGCGAACGTCTCGCGTGCGTACACGTCGACCTCGCTCAACCAGTCGCTGACCGCGCCCCATGCGAGCGCGAGGAGGACCGAGAGCACCGCGAATACTGGCAGCGCATAGGTGTGCAGCCACGGCGCAAGGAGCGGTCGGTGGGTGTCGATCATCCGGTCCGCCGACTCCTGCAGCAGGTACCAGAGCGCCGTCGTCGCGAACGACGCGAGCCAGAGGCGCGGCGAGAGACGGAGGCGCAGCTTCGGCCGCCGCGACGGGCGCCGGTGGCCGAACGTGGCGACGAGCCGCTCCGCCGTCGTCGCGGTCGAGTGCGCGCGAACGAGCCGCCAGGCGAGCGTCGCCGCCGCGACGGTGGCCACGAGCTTCACCCCGGCGAGCAGGAACGGGTAGTACGCCGTCGCGGGCGAGGCCAGTGGATGGACGGACAGGGCTGCGTCGACCCTGCGCGTGGCGCTTCGGCCGACAACCTCGGCGAGGAGTGCGAGCAGGGCGAAAGCCGCGCCCACGAGCGGCCGGCGCCGCGCGAGCGTCATGGAGCGATCATAGGCCGGAATGCGGCTTGCGGGAAATCCCCTGGACGGTTTCCGACTTTCAGAGCACCATGGTGGGGTGGGCCTCCGGCTTCTGCTCCCCCTGCTCGCGATCGGCGTCCTGTGCGCAGGGTGCAACGCGGGCAAGCCCTCCTCCGCCGATGCGCAGGAGCAGACCTCGAGTTCGGGCGGCCTCGCGCAGGGGTTCGCCACGGCCCGGTCGCAGCTCGGCGGCATGCAGTGCGCGAGCATCGGGCTCCTCGGCGGGGCCGCGATCGGTCACTACACCGTGTACACGTGCGCGGGGCCGGACCATGCCGGGATCGGCGTCCCGACCGGCGCGTACGTCTGCTGGGGCTTCCACGACTTCGGCCTCGGCCGCCAGCAGCCCGCCGTCGAGCTCAACCTGATGGACCGGAACGGCCACACGATCGGCGGCCACCTCTACGACAGCCAGACGACCTCGAGCTGCCGGCAGACGCTGAAGGCCGTCATCGGCCTCATTTAGCTACCCTGGCGCGGGGGTTTTTCGATGCCGGTACGCGCTCGTCTTCTCGTTCTCGCACTGCTGGCCGCGCTGGCGCTGCCGGCGGTTTCGGCTGCCGCGTCGCGGAACGTCGTGATCGAGGTCGTGATCACGAACCACAGCGTCGTCCTCGGGAAGTACACGGACAACCAGGTGGCCGACGTCGCCGACATGTCGCCGCTCGCCGGCCCGCTCTACCGCACCGACGACGTGCACTTCCTCGTGTACAACCGCAGCTCGAAGTCCCAGAGCTTCTCGGTCTTCGGCCAGAGCACGGGGAACATCAAGCCGGGCGGCGGCGCGAAGTTCGAGAAGCATCCGCCGAGGCGCGGAACGTTCGCCTACACGAGCGGCTCGTTCCACGGCACGCTGACCGTCAAGTAGTCAGCGAAAGCCGACGCGCGGATTCGAACCGCGGACCCCTTCATTACGAGTGAAGTGCTCTACCAGCTGAGCTACGTCGGCGGGTCGGCGCGGCAAGGCTTAGAGCGGTTTCGTTCGCCTTCGACGTCGTGTCGTCTCAGCGGTTTTCGCGGTCGTTGTTGCCCCGTTGTTGCCCCACAACGGCATCGCCCTACGCCGGCATAGCGAGTTCGCTGAACGTTGAAGGAACATCGCCCACGTCGTCAGGCAGCAAATGGACGTACGTGTCCATGGTGAAGCTCGCTGCGTGATGACCCAGCCACGCCTGCACCTGCTTCGGATTCTTTCCTGAGCGGAAGAGGAGCGTCGCGCAAGTGTGGCGCAGCGTGTGAAAGGTCGCCCACGGTACTCCGGCCCGCCGCGCTGCCGGCTTGAACACGCGGTTGTAGAGATTCGTCACGTCGACCGGCTTCCCGTGCTGGCCGCCGAAGATGAGCGCTTCTGCGTCTGTGTTGCTGCCACGGAGCGTCCACAGTCGTCGCGTCAC
>JAFAHG010000053.1 GCA_019237315.1 Actinomycetota bacterium | reverse complement strand
GACGCCGGCCATCCCGTTCGCAGCGTCGACCACGACGCGGAGCGGGCGGATCGCATCGAGGTCGACGAACGACAGGACCCGTTCGACGAAGCGCTCCCAGATGTCCTCGGTCGCGACCGATCCGCGCGTCGCGTCCCGCCACTCGGCGCGCAGCGCGCGGTCGCGGACCTCGATCAACCCTGACTCGCTCCCGACGGGTAGCGCACCGCGACGCACGATCTTCATGCCGGTGTAGTCGCGGGGGTTGTGCGAGGCCGTGACGGCGATACCGCCGTCGAGTCCGAGCTCGCCGACCGCGAAATACACCATCTCGGTCCCGACCATCCCGAGGTCGACGACGTCCGCGCCGCCGTCCGCGGCCCCCGCGACGACGGCCGCGGCCATAGCCGGAGCCGAGAGCCGCATGTCGCGGCCGACCGCGATTCGCCGCGGTTCGAACTGTTCCACGTACGCGCGCCCGACGGCGTAGGCCCCCTCCTCGTCGAGGTCGGCCGGATAGATGCCGCGCACGTCGTACGCCTTGAAGGAGGCGGGGTTGAGCATCAGCGGCTGAAGACCCGTTGCGCGTCGCGCTGCCACACCGCGAGACCGCCCGCGTCGAGGACGTTGCAGCCGCCGGCCTGGAGGTCTGCGGGGGCGTCGGCGTAGAACTGTTCGGCGAAGACCTGAAGCGACGCGTCGTCCTCCTCGGCGAGCTCGAACGCCGCGGCGAGCTGCTCGTAGGGCTCGTGGAAGTCCTCCGTGATCTCCGTCAGCCCGACGTACGCCGCACGGACCGCGTCGCGCGAGCGTGCGAAGTCGACGACCTCCTGCGCGAAGCCCGGAGGTACCGCGTCCGACGTCGTGCTGAGCAGCCTGTGCTTCGTCGCCACGAGCCTGATCCTACGCGCCGAGGACGGCCCTGATCGCCTGCGACGACTCTTCGTCAGGCGACTCCGAGATGACTGTCGCGTGCCGCGCGAACTGCGCCAGCGCCTCGGCGAGCGGCTCCGCGCGAAGCGTTCCCTCACCGTACGAGAGGTGCTTGGTCTCGTTTCTGTTCGCGAACTGGATGTCGGAGAAGTGGATGTGGAACGGGGCGCCGTCCTCGAGCACGGCGTCGGCTTTCGCGAGCGCCTCGACGAACGGCTCGGCGGAGAGGTAGGCACCGTCGCTCGTCGCGTGCATATGCGCGAAGTCGAGGACGGGCCGCACCCATTCGACGTTGCGGGAGATCTCGACGACGTCGTCGATCGAGCCGAGTTCGCGGACGCGGCCCATCACCTCGATGCCGAACGGAACGGCGCGGTGTTTGCCCTCGAGCCGTTCCCGGAGCTCCCCGAGTTGTTCGCGCACCGACGCGATCGCGTCCTCACGGGTGCGACCGAGCAGGAATCCCGGGTGGAAGACGACGAGTTCCGCGCCGGCGGCCTTCGCGATTCCCGCCGAGTGGTCCAGCATCCCGACCGCCATGTTCAGCTTCTTGCCGCGCTCCGCGTGTCCCATGAAGCCCGCGATCGGGGCATGCACCGAGAGGGCGATCCCGTTGTCGCGCGCGAGCCGGCCGAACTCCGCCGCGAAGTCGTAGTCCATCCAGAAGCGGCCCTCGAAGTCGATCTCGCATGCCGTGTATCCGCGGTCGAGAAGCGCGTCGATCGCGCGCGCGGGCGACTCGCGCGCCGGAACGCGCGCCGGCCCGAAGGAGATCCGGCGTTGCACCTGCAGGAGCGTAGTCCGCCCGCCCCGGTCCGCACCCCACCCACCGGGGGGTCCACCCGCCCCCGCCACAGACGGTAGCCCGGACGGTG
Source organism: Actinomycetota bacterium (assembly GCA_019237315.1). Taxonomy (GTDB): domain Bacteria; phylum Actinomycetota; class Thermoleophilia; order Gaiellales; family Gaiellaceae; genus PALSA-600. The sequence continues at coordinate 15,370 of JAFAHG010000053.1, read as the reverse complement.
TGACGTGACCGTTACGCGAGTGTGAAAAGAGAGCAAAAACCCGTCCACGAGCGGGGGAAAACGCTCCCCCGCCACCGGCGTCGATGCCGTCCGACGGGTCCTCTACGCTCGACCCCATGCCGAAGCGCCCGTCGCGAATCGACCTCCTGGAGCTCGACATCGACCTCCGTCTGTCGGACCTCTGGCGGGAGGCCGCCACGATCGAGGAATGGTCGCTCGAAGTCGTCGCCGCCTTCATGCGGGCCGCCTACGGGAAGGGCTACTGCGACGCGTTGACCGAGGAGTCCCCGGGATCGCTCTGCGCGGACCACGGGTACCGCGTGCCGCAGCGCCGCTTCCCCGCCGCGCTCGACGCGTAGCTCCGGGCGTCCCGACGACCCCCGGTACACTGGCCGGAAGTGGCGCGCCAGCACGTAACGCGGAGCCCGGCGCGGCTCGTCGTCGCGCTCGCCGTCGCCGGCGTCCTCGCGGTCTTCCTGCTCTACACGGCGCTGCACGGCTCGACGCCTCTGCTGCAGCCGAGCAACCTGAACGGCCACCCCGGCACCGTCTCGCTGACCGGGAAGGTGGTCGGCCCCGTACTGGGCGACTCGCACTCGACCTCCGGCATGCGGTTCTCGCTGCACAACATCAACGGGGCGAGCCCGCTCGTCGCGGTCGTGTACCGCGGAGACGTGCCCGATCTCTTCAAGGCGGGCCGCGACGTCAACCTCACGGGTCGTCTCGCGAACGGCTCCTTCGTCTCGAGCCAGATGACGACGAAGTGCCCGAGCAAGTACACGGCCTCGCCGAGCAAAGACTGACGGCGCGCCTTGGCTGATCTCGGCCGCGCCGCACTCGTCGTCAGCTTCCTGCTCGCGCTCTACGCGCTCGTCTCCGGCGTCGCAGGCGCGCGGACGCGCAACGCGCGCGTCTCCGACTCCGCGCGCAACGCGCTCGTCACATGCTTCGGATCGACGCTCGTCGCCGCGATCGTCCTCGCGGCCGCGCTCATCCGGCACGACTTCACCTTCGAGTACGTCGCCGCGCACACGAGCCGCGACCTCTCGCCCGTCTACTCGCTCACCGCGTTCTGGGGCGGCCAGCAGGGATCGCTGCTCCTCTGGCTCCTCATCCTCACGGGCTACGCGGCGCTCGCGGTGCTCGTCAACCGGCGGCTGCTGCGCGACCTCGTCGTCTGGGTCGTGCCCGTCGTCGGCGGGATCGCCACCTTCTTCGCCTTCATGCTCACGTTCGTCTCGAGCCCGTTCGACACGCAGACACGGGTGCTCGACGGCGCCGGCCTCGTGCCGAGCCTGCAGAACCCCTACATGGTCGCGCACCCGCCGATGCTCTACCTCGGTTACGTCGGCCTGACGATTCCGTTCGCTTTCGCCGCGGCAGCGCTTCTCTCCGGCCGCACCGACGAGCGCTGGATCGTCGCGACGCGCCGCTGGACGCTCATCGCGTGGACGTTTCTCGGCTTCGGGCAGCTGCTCGGAGCACACTGGGCGTACGTCGAGGTCGGGTGGGGCGGCTACTACGCGTGGGACCCGGTGGAGAACGCGGCGCTGATGCCGTGGCTCGCGGCGACGGCGTTCCTGCACTCGGTGATGATCCAGGAGCGCAAGGGGATGCTGAAGGTCTGGAACATGGTGCTCGTCGCGCTTGCGTTCGAGCTGTCTGTGTTCGGGACGTTCCTGACGCGTTCCGGCGTCGTCAACTCGATCCACTCGTTCGCGAAGAGCTCGATCGGCGGCTGGTTCCTCGGCTTCGTCGTCGTCACCGTCGTCTTCTCCGTGACGCTGATCCTGTGGCGGCTGCCGCTCCTGCGCGCGCGCACCAAGCTCGAGTCGCCGCTCTCCCGCGAGGCCACGTTCCTCTACAACAACCTGCTCCTCGTGGCGCTCTGCCTCACGATCCTGTGGGGTGTCCTCTTTCCGGTTCTCACACAGCTCTACGAGGGACAGACGCGCACCATCGGGCGTCCGTACTACGACTTCTTCCTGCGCGCGTTCGGGCTGCCGCTACTCCTGCTGATGGGGATCGGGCCCCTGATCGCCTGGCGGCGGGCGACCGCTCGCTCGCTCGTCAGAACGCTCCGCTGGCCGATCGCCGCCTCGGTGGTCGCGGGCGCGGCGCTCATCGGAGCGGGTGCCGGTTCCTCGCTCCCTGGCCTCGTCGCGTACACCTTCTGTGTCTTCGTGGTCACGACGATCGTCGTCGAGCTCGTGCGCGGAACGCGTGCGACCGGATCGCTGTTCGAGCTCGTCGCGCGGAACCGCCGGCGCTACGGCGGCTATGTCGTCCACGCCGCGGTGGTGCTGCTCGCGATCGGGATCACGGGGTCGAGCGCGTACCAGACGGACGTCGAGCGCCAGCTTCGTCCCGGCCAGTCGGCCACCGTCGACGGGTACACGCTCACCTACCGCGGGACGCGGCAGGACGTCTCCGCCGACGCATCCGGCCGCAAGCTGACTTCCGAGGCGCTCTTCACGTACACGGGACGCGCCAGCGGGACGCTGACGTCGAGCCTCGTGCAGTCGTCCCTCCTCGGGCCGTCGCACGAGGTCGGCATCCGCACGAACTGGCTGCGCGCGGAAGACCTGTACGTGATCTTCGAGCAGCGTGGAACGGGGAACGGCGTCTACTTCCAGATCCTCGTCAAGCCGCTCGTCAACCTGATCTGGATCGCCGGCTACGTGTTCCTCTTCGGCTCGGTCGTCGCGCTCTGGCCCGACGCACGCGAGCAGAGGCGGCTCGTGGCGCGGCTCGCGCTCGCCCGCGCATGATCGCCCTCGTCGTGGGCGCGGCGATCGCCGTCGCGGCGGTCCTGCTCGTCGCGCTGCCGTTCCTGCGGGCGCGCGTCCCCGACTGGGAGCAGACGACGACGGCGGACGAGGAGCGCCGCCTCGTGCTCATCGAGGAGCGGGACCAGGCGCTCGCCGCGCTCAAGGAGCTCGAGTTCGACCATCGCACGGGGAAGATCGGCGACGAGGACTACCGTGCGCTCGTCGGCCCGCTTCGCCGCGCGGCCGCCGAGGCGCTGCGCGCGCTCGACCGCCCGCAGGACTCGCCGCCCCCCGCGGCGAATCCTCCCGTGTGACGCGGCGGCTCCTGCTCGCACCCGTGCTTCTGCTCGCGCTCGCGAGCCCCGCGCTCGCCGGCGACATCCTGCAGCAGAAGAAGAACGCGGTCGACTCGAAGATCGCGAGCCTGAGCGGTGCTCTCACGCAGGTGCAACACAACGAGAGCGCGGTCCGCTCCGAGATCGACACGCTCACGAACCGCATCGGGACGCTCGAGACGCAGGTCGGCGACGTCGCGCAGAAGCTCGGCTCCCTTCAGCAGGACCTCGGGCTGCGCGAGAAGCGGCTGCTCGACCTGAACCGGCTGCTGTCGCTGCAGACGGAGCGGTACACGCTCCTGACGCGCGAGTACTGCGCCGCGGTCGTGCGACTGAACAACCGGCTCGTCGAGATCTTCGAGTCGCCTCGGCCCTCGACGCTCGACGTGATCCTCGGCTCGAACTCCATCTCGGAGGCAATCGACGAGGCGCACTACATGACGCTGATCGGCCAGGAGGACCGCCAGGTCGCGCAGGAGGTGTCGATCGCGCGCTACGCGATGCAGGACGCGCGCCGGCGCACCGAGGCCGTCCGTGCGAAGGTCGCCGGTGAGGAGCGTGCGCTCCAGGTCCGCGAGAACCAGGCGCAGGAGACGAAGAGCGCGCTCGAAGGCGCGAAGAGCTCGCTCGACTCGACCAAGCAGCAGCGCGAGCAGAGGCTCTCGAGCCTCACCGCCGCCGAACGTGCGATCGCCGACGAGATCGCGCAGGAGCAAGCGGCATCCGTGCAGCTCGGCGCCCAGATCCGCGCCGCGGAGACGAAGAGCAGCGGCCCGACGGCGACCCCGTCCTCGGCGGGCCTCATCTGGCCGGTGTCCGGGCCGATCACGAGCCCGTTCGGCCCGCGCTGGGGAAGCTTCCATCCCGGGATCGACATCGGTGTCCCGACCGGGACGCCGATCCACGCCGCTGCCGCGGGGAAGGTCATCTACTGCGGGTGGGAGTCGGGCTACGGCAACCTCGTCGTGCTCGACAACGGCGGCAACCTCGCCACCGCGTACGCGCACCAGTCCGCGATCGCCGTCAGCTGCGGCGAAGACGTGTCGCAAGGCCAGGTGATCGGCTACACAGGTTGCACCGGTTACTGCTTCGGCCCGCACCTCCACTTCGAGGTGCGCATCGACGGGTCGCCGGTCAACCCGATCGGGTACCTGCCCTAGGCCGCCGGGATAGTCTCGTGCGGTGGCCCGCGCGCTGATCTTCGACCTCGACGGCACGCTCGTCGACACCGTCTACGCGCATGTGTTCGCGTGGCAGCGTGCGCTCGCGGAGGAGGGGATGCCGATCGACGGCTGGCGCATCCACCGCCGCATCGGCATGAGCGGCGGGCTCTTCACGCGCGCGGTCGCGCGCGAGGTGGGACGCGAGCTCTCCGACGAGGAGACCGAGGCGATCCAGAAGCGGCACGCGGCGATCTTCAGCGAGCTCCTGCCGGACCGACGTCCCCTCCCGGGTGCCTGCGAGCTCCTCGCCGAGCTCCGCGAGCGGGGGATCGTGCACGGCATCGCGACGTCCGGCCGGCGTCCGGAGATCAACCGCTCGCTCGAGGCTCTCGGCGTCGGGGACGGGACCGTCGTCGTCGACCGCGGGGACGTCGCGCGCGCGAAGCCCGAGCCCGACCTCTTCCTCGCCTGCCAGGCTGCGCTCGGCGTCGAGGCGGACGACTGCTACGTCGTCGGCGACGCGGTCTGGGATTTGCTCGCCGCACGCCGGGCACGCATGCTCAGCGTCGGTCTTCTGTCCGGCGGCTACGGCGCGGACGAGCTCCTCGCAGCCGGAGCCTTCCGCGTCTACGAGGACGCGGCCGAACTGCACCGCTCGCTCGACGAACTGGGGTTCGGCTAGAGGGCGGACACCAGCAAGAACACGTTCAGCGAGACGATCACGACGGCGACGCCGGTCGCCGTCACGGTCGTCAGCCGCCGGTTCACGAGCGCTCCCATCACCGCCCGTGACGAGGTGAACCGGACGAGCGGCACGAGCGCGAACGGAATCCCGAACGACAGCACGACCTGCGAGAGGACCAGCGTGCGCGACGGGTCGACACCCGCGGCGGCGACCGCGAACGCGGGGATCATCGTCACCGTCCGCCGCACCCAGACCGGAATGCTGCGGCGGATGAAACCCTGCATCACGACCTGGCCCGACAGCGTTCCGACCGCGGACGACGAGAGGCCGGACCCGAGCAGTGCAACGGCGAACAGCGCCGCCGCCGTGGTGCCGAGCGCGGGCTCCAGGGTGCGGTGCGCCTGCTCGAGCGACGCCACGTGGTGCAGTCCGTGCTTGAAGAACGTGCTCGCTGCCATCACGAGCATCGCGAGGTTGATCACCCCGGCGAGCGTCATCGCGGCGACGACGTCGAGCCGCGTGTAGCGCATCAGCTTCGCGGCGTCCGCCTCGGTCTCGGCGACGATCCGGTCCTGCGTCAGCGCCGAGTGCAGGTAGATGACGTGGGGCATCACCGTCGCGCCGAGGATTCCGACCGCGAGCAAGACGGATTCCGAGCCGGCGAACCGCGGGACGAGGCCGTGCGCCGCCGCGCCCCAGTTCGGATGCGCGATCGTCAGCTCGAGGAGGTAGCAGACGCCGATCACGCCGATCAGCGTGGCAATCGCAGCCTCGAAGGGGCGGTAGCCGAACTGCTGCAGGCCGAGCAGCGCGAACGCGGCGACCGCCGTGAGCAGCGTCGACACGACGAGCCCCGTCCCCGCGAGCAGGTGGAAGCCGATGGCGGCGCCGAGGAACTCGGCCAGGTCGGTAGCCATCGCGATCGCCTCCGCCTGCAGCCAGAGCGCGACGGACGTGCGCGAGGAGAAGTGGTCGCGGCACACCTCCGCGAGGTTCCGCCCGGTTGCGATGCCGAGCTTCGCCGACAGCGTCTGGATCAGCAGCGCCATCAGGTTCGCGGCGACGATCACCCAGACGAGCGTGTAGCCGAACTGCGAGCCGCCCGCGATGTTCGTCGCGAAGTTGCCGGGATCGATGTAGGCGACGGCGGCGATGAACGCCGGGCCGAGGAACGGCAGCGCCCGGAAGCGCGTCCGGTGGAGCGCCTCGTCGACCGTACGGAGACCGCGCGGAAGGGCTTCGGGCCGTGTCGCCACGGCGAAAGTTTAGTCGTGCCTAAACTTCTGCGGGCGGACGCAGCAGGTGCACGTCGGGCAGGTTGCGCCAGCGGTTCTCGAGATCGAAGCCGTACCCGACGAAGAACTCGTCCGGCACCGTGAACCCGACGTACCCGATCGGCAGGTCGTCGACGAGGCGGCGGTAGGGCCGGTCGAACAGCGTCGCCACGGTGAGCGACGCGGGCCCCCGCAGCGAGAGCGCGCGGACGAGGAAGTGCATCGTGAGGCCGGTGTCGACGACCTCGTCGACGATCACGACGTCGCGGCCGCCGATCTTCAGCTCGAGGTCCTTCAGAAACCGGATTCGCTCGTGGCCGCCCGTCTCCGCCGACCCGTAGCCGGCGAGCTCGACGAAGTCGAGCGCGTGCGGGATCGGGATCCCGAGCGACAGGTCGGTGACGAAGGGCACGCACGCCTTCAGGAGCCCGACGAACACGGGCTCGCGGCCGTCATAGTCGCGTGTCAGCTCCGCGGCGAGCTCGTCGACACGCGTCGCGATCTCGGCCGCGTCGAGGTAGACCTCGCCGATCCGGTCGTCGAGGAGGCTCAGGAGGCCTTGCGCAGCCCGTACCGGGATGCGAGTCGCTCGAAGTCGCGCTCGTAGAAGAGCTTGATCTTCACGTCGGGGTACAGCTGCCGCAGCTTCCGGAGCTTGCGGTTCTTCCGGGTGACGAGCGACTGCTTCATCACCGTCACCTCGAGGTAGAGGTCCTGCTCCGGGAGGTAGAAGTCCGGCGTGAACGCCTCGACCACCCGTCCGTCCGCGTCGCGCTCCAGCACGAACGTGTGCGGCTCGTACATCCACGGCACACCGTAGTAGTCGAGGATCTTCGCGTACTCGAGCTCCGCCTCGTTGACGAAGCGCGGCGGATCCGTCCCCCGATATGCCTGGAAATGAGGTGTTTCCAGCGCCACCTGGATTCAAGGTAGCAACGGGGTCGGATGCCGCAGAGGGCCGGAATCTAGACTCCGCGCATGGGGTCGGTCCAGACGATCGCCCACCTGTCCGACATCCACTGCGGGGACGGCCACTTCATGCCGGACCTCATGGAGCGCGCGATCTCGGAGATCAACGAGCTCGAACCGGACGTCGTCGTCTGCTCGGGCGACCTGACGACGTACGGGTTCAAGGAGGAGTACCTGCAAGCGAAGCGGTACCTCGACAAGATCGAGTGCGGGTCCTTCGTCGTCATTCCCGGCAACCACGACTCGAGAAACGTCGGGTACGCACATTTCGAGGAGCTCTTCGGCGACCGAAACTCGGTCCTCCGGAAGGATGGCATCACGATCGTCGCCGTCGACTCGACCGAGCCCGACCTCGACCACGGGCAGGTCGGACGCGGGCGGTACGGCTGGATCGAGGAGGAGTTCGCGCAGCCGGCGGACCTGCGGGTCTTCGTCCTGCACCACCACCTGCTGCCCGTGCCGGGTACCGGCCGCGAGCGGAACATCGTCTACGACGCCGGCGACGTCATCGAATGCCTCCAGCGTGCAGGGGTGAATCTCGTCCTCTCCGGGCACAAGCACGTGCCCTATGCCTGGCGGCTCGAGAACCTCTTCGTCGTCAACACCGGCACCGTCTCGACCCTGCGGCTGCGCGGCAAGACGCGCCCCTGTTACAACGTGATCGAGGTCGGCGGCAACCACGTCTCGATCTGGCGCCGCTACCCGTTCCACGGCCAGGAGCGCATCATCCAGTTCGACCTCGAGACGCTCGAGTTCGAGAAGTACACCGGCAAGATCGAGGACGAGGTGAGCGCGAAGAGGTGAAAGCCGTCGCGCTCGTCGACGGGGAGCACGCGCCGGCGGTGGTGCGCACGGCGCTTGCCGAGCTGCCGTACGACTGGGCCGGCGTGATCCTGGTCGGCGGAGCCGAGAAGCTCCGCGGCACCCCCGACTACGGCGTCCCGCTCCTCGACGGCTTCTGCGAGGCCGAGGTCGTCGTCGATCTCTCCGACGAGCCGATCCTCGACCCGGCTGCACGGATGCGCTGGGCCTCGCGCGCGCTCGCCGCCGGGCTTTCGTACGTCGGCGCGGACTTCCGCTTCGACCCGCCGGAGTACGCCCCGTGGGAGCGTCCGCTGCTCTCGCTCGCGGTGATCGGCACGGGGAAGCGCGTGGGCAAGACGACCGTCGCCGGCCACGCCGCGCGCGTCCTCGCGGACGAGCTCGACGTGGTCGTCGTCGCGATGGGGCGGGGAGGCCCGGACGAGCCCGAGCTCGTCGAGACGGCGCCGAGCGTGGACGAGCTCGTCCAGCTCTCGCGCGAAGGCCGCCATGCCGCGTCCGACCACCTCGAGACGGCGGCCGTCTACGGCGTGCCGGCGATCGGGTGTCGCCGCGCCGGCGGCGGCCTCGCGGGCCGGGTCTTCGTCTCGAACGTCCTCGAGGGCGCACGGCTCGCCGCCGAGCGGCGTCCGGATGTCGTCGTCTTCGACGCGAGCGGCACGGCGATCCCGCCGGTCGAGGTCGACCGGCGCGTGCTCGTCGTCGGCCCCGACGACGACCTCGATGCGGGCTTCGCCCTCTACCGCCGGCTCGTCTCCGACATCGTCGTCTGCGTCGGCGGCGGGCGACCCGACGCGCTCGCCGCGGAGACGCGCCTGCGCGCGCTCGAGCAGCCGACGGGACGTATCGCGGTGTTCACCGCAGGCGACGCCGACGCCTCCGAGATCGGCGGCGACGTCGTCCACGTGTCGCGGAACCTCGGCAACCGGGACGCGCTGCGCGCCGAGCTCGACGGTCTCGACGCGGACACCTACGTGCTCGAGCTGAAGGGGGCCGCAGTCGACCTCGTCGCCGAGCATGCGCTCGCGCGCGGCGCCCGCGTCGTGCTCGCGGCGAACGACGTCTTCTCACCCGAGCTCGACGAAGCGCTGCTCGCACTCGCGCCGGTGCCCGCATGAGGAGCCTCGGAGGGGAGCTCGAGCGGCCGGTCGTCCTGCTCGTCGGGGGCGCGACCGGCACCGGCAAGTCCTCGGTGACGACCGAGGTCGCCCACCGGCTCGGCATCACGCGCGTCACTTCGACCGACTTCATCCGCGAGACGATCCGCGCCTTCTTCGCTCCGCAGTTCATGCCGTCGGTCCACTACTCGAGCTTCGAGGGCGACCCGACGATCGCCGGGTTCATCGAGCAGACGCACAACGTGCTCGTCGGCGTCCAGGCCGTGCTCGGCCGGGCCCTCGCCGAGAGTTGGTCGATCGCGCTCGAGGGCGTGCATCTCGTGCCGGGGCTCGTTCCCGACGAGATCGAGGGGGCGACCATCGTGCGCGCGGTGCTGCGGATCGAGTCGGAGGACGTCCATCGCACGCACTTCGAGGTTCGCGACGAGGCGACGGGAGGAACACGCGCGATGGAGAAGTACCTGTCCCGTATCGACGACATCCGCGCGATCCAGGACTACATCGTCGACTCGGCCGAACGGAGTGGCGTTCCGGTGATCGAGAGCACGGACCGCCGCCGCGCAGTCGCCGAGCTGCTCGACCTCGTCCTCCGGAGCGTCGACTCCGAGGTGTTCGCATGACGGACGTCCAGACCGAGACGCAGTCCGAGGCCCTCGACCCCGCGACGCGGCCGCCCTGCATCTGCGAGAGCTACGCGCGCGTGACCGAGCGCGCCGCGCTCGCCGGTGCGCGCTGGCTCGGCCGCGCCGACCAGGAGGCGGCGGAGGAAGCCGCGTTCTCAGGTGCGCGCTTCGCGCTCGAGAACCTCCCGATCAGCGGACGGATCGTGATCGGCGCTCCCGAGGGCGCCGACCAGCTCGCCGTCGGCACCGTGATCGGCCGCGGCGGTGAGGAGGTCGACCTCGCCGTCGACCCGCTCGAGGGCCGGGGCGTCGTCGCGCGCGGCGGAAACAATGCGATCGCGATGATCGCCGTCGGGCCGCGCGGCTCGATGCCGACGCTGCCCGAGATGTACATGCGCAAGATGGCGGTGGGCGCACGCGCCCGCGGACGGATCTCGCTGCGTCAGTCCGTCGGGGACAACATCCGTGCGATCGCGGACGCGTACGGCCGCATGGTGAACGACGTGACGACGATCGTCCTCGACCGCCCGCGCCATCACGACCTGATCGAGGAGATCCGCGAGGCCGGCGCACGCATCAAGCTGATCCAGGACGGCGACGTGCTCGCGTCCATCTCCGCCGCGGTGCGCGGCACGAACGACCACCTCGCGATCGGCATCGGCGGGACGCGTCAGGCGGTGCTCTCGGCCGCCGCGCTGCGCTGTCTCGGCGGTGAGCTCCAGGCGCAGCTCTGGCCGACGAGGCGCGCTGAGATCGACGAGGCTCGCTCGCACGGCATCGAGGACATGGAGCGCATCTTCACGATCGACGACCTCGCGCCCGAGGAGGTCATCGTCGCGGCGACCGGCGTCTCGAACGGCGAGCTGTTGCGCGGCGTGCGCTACCTCGCCGACTCCGCGCTCACGCACAGCCTCGTCATGTGCACCCGCTGCAACTGGGTGCGGTTCGTCGACGCCACGCACTTCTTCGCCCGTGAGCGGCGGGAAGACGTGCGCCTGAGCTAACCTCGCGCCATGCCGTCGCGCGAAGAGGTCATCGAGGCGCTCCGCGAGGTCGAGGACCCGGAGCTCGGGATGGACATCGTGGAGCTCGGCCTGCTCGGTGACGTCGAAGTCGACGGACCGAAGGTGCACGTCACCTACACGCTGACGTCGATGGCCTGCCCGGTCGGGCCGATGATCGCCGAGGACATCGACCGCGTCGTCCGGCAGGTGCCGGGCGTCGAGGACGTCGAGGCGGAGCTCACGTTCGACCCGCCGTGGTCGCCCGAGCGGATGTCCGACGACGCGAAGTTCATCCTCGGCATCGGCTGATGAAGAAGCTCGTCGCGGGTGCGCTCGCGGCGCTCGTGCTCGCAGCACCGGCTGCGGGCCAGACCCTTCTGCCGAGCGACGAGCAGGGCACGGGAGAGTTCGGTTACAGCCTCGCGTTCTCCGGCGACGGGAAGACGCTGCTCGTCGGCGGATACAAGGACGCGATCGGTCTCGGCGCGGCATGGGTGTTCACGGCGCTCGGCGGCACGTGGGTGCAGCAGGGCCCGAAGCTGATCGCTCCGGACGAGCACGGCACCGGCTGGTTCGGGCAGAGCGTCGCGCTGTCGCAGGACGGCAACACCGCGGTCATCGGGATCCCGCAGGAGAACGAGAACACCGGGACGGCGCGCGTCTTCGTCCGGAGCGGTGACGCGTGGCAGCAGCAGGCGGAGCTGAACAACGGCGGGGCGGAGGACGCGCTCGGGCTCGGCGTGGCGCTCTCCGGCGACGGAAACGTCGCGCTGCTCGGGGCGCCGAAGCACAACGCGATCATCGGCGGCGCGTACGTCTTCACGCGCACGGGCTCGACGTGGCGGCGGCAACCACTCGTGCTGAGGGGACGCGGCGAGCTCCGGAGCGGCGAGTTCGGCCTCGCGGTCGCGATGTCGGCCGACGGGAAGACGCTTGCCGTCGGCGGGCCCGGCGACAACTCGGGCGCGGGCGCAGTGTGGACATTCGCCCGCGTGGGCTCACGTTGGGTCGCGGGCCCGAAGCTCCTGGCACGCGGCGAACGCGGGCACGCGGAGTTCGGATACAGCGTCGCCCTTTCCGCCGACGGGAAGACGCTCGTCGCCGGCGGGTTCCGCGACAACGCGACGAAGGGTGCGGCCTGGGTGTTCGGACGCGCCGCGAACGCATGGGTGCAGAGGGCCAAGCTCACGGCCGTCGCGGGCCCGCAGGCCGGGCTCGGGTTCAGCGTTGCCGTGTCGGCCGACGGAACCGCAGTGCTCACAGGCGGTCCGGCCGCACGCAACGGCAGCGGCGCCGCGTGGCTCTTCCGTCGTACGACCGGCGGCGCGTGGCATCTGCGCACGGACTGGAACGGCGCGGCGCGCACGGGCCTCGGCTACGGCGTCGCGCTTTCCGGCGACGGACACCTTGCTGCGATCGGCGCGCCGAACGACGCGGGCGGCTCGGTCAATGTGGTCCACGTCTGAGTTGACGGGGACAGACTGAAGTCAGTCCCCTTTCAGTAGCTCTGAAAGAAAGAGGCACCTCGCGTGAGCCCTGGATCGCACGAGGTGCCTCGGGCCTCTGAGGTCAGAAGACTTCGGAGGCTTCCAAATGGATCATACCATGGTCTACTTCGCGGTGGCAAGGAAACGGCGACGCAGGAGCTGCAGCGCCTCCGCGAACGCGTCGCGGTCGTCGCGCAGCGCGTCGAACACCGCGTGCATCCGGCGCTCGCCGTCGGCCGTCAGCTCGATGAGCGAGACACGTGCGTCGTCGGGCGACTGGCGCCGTTTCACGAGGCCGGCCTCGACGGCGCGCTTGACGAGCTCCGTCACCGCGGTCTGCCGCAACTGGAGTGCATCGCAGAGCTGCGTCACGCTCGATCGGTGACCGGGGGAGGCGTACACCATCAACAGCAGGTCGTAGCGCTCCGGCGTCAGGCCCGCGTCGGTCGTCACCGCCGACGTGCGGCGTAGGAAGCGCCGCAGCTCCGTCCTGAACGCCGCGGTGCGCTCGAGCTCGGTCTGCGAGTCCACGCTCACTCGATTCGAAAGACGATCTTGCCGAATTGCCCGCCGCGCTCCAAACGCTCGTGTGCGGCACGGGCCTCCTGGAGCGGGAAGACGGTGTCCACGGCCGGCAGCGCACGCCCGGCCGCGACGAGCTCGAAGGCGCCCCGGAAGTCCGCCTCGGTGCCCATCGTCGAGCCATGGATCTCGAGCTCGCGCCACCAGACGCGGTGCAGCGACGCGGGCGGATTCGGTCCGGAGGTGGCCCCGCAGACGACGATCCGGCCGCCTTCGCGGGCCGAGGCGAGGGAGCGCGCCCACGTCGCTTCACCGACGTGCTCGACCACGACGTCCGCGCCGCCGGCCGTGATCTCGCGAACGCGCGCCGGGACGTCGTCGCGCTCGTGGTTCAGCGTCTCGTCGGCGCCGAGCCCGCGTGCACGCTCGAGCTTCTCGTCGCTCGAGGACGTGACGACGACGCGTGCGCCGAGCGCCTTCGCGATCGCGAGCGCGGCAGTGGCCACGCCGCTCCCGATTCCCCAGACGAGCACCCACTCGTCGCCCTGCAGTCGCGCCTTCGTGACGAGCATGCGGTACGCGGTCTCGAAGACGAGCGGGAACGCGGCCGCGTCCTCGAACGAGACGTGGTCCGGCAACGGGTGCACCGCCGTGCGCGGCACTGCGACGAGTTGCGCGTGCGTACCGTCGCGGTGCTCCCCGAGAACGGTGACGTGTCCGTCGTGTGCGAGACCCGGGTTGATCACGACGCGCTCCTTCGTACCCGCGAGGAACCCCGCGCCGTCGGCGCCGAGGATGCGCGGCTTCGGGACGGACGGCTTGCCCTGGCGGATCCACACGTCGAGGTGGTTCAGCGACGCCGCACGCAGCTCGACCACGACCTCGTCCGGACCCGGCTCCGGGTCGGGGGCGTCCTCGTAGCGCAGCACGTCCGGTCCCCCGTCCTCGTGGATCCGTATCGCTTTCAACGGCCTGATCGTAGTTTCCGCCCGCGCGGGGCAGAATCCAGAGGTGACGACGGCCGAGCTGGTGCGCATGGGGGAGTCGCTCGGCCTCGACGCGGTCGGCGTCGCGCGTGCCGAGCCGTACGACGACACGGAGCGGCACATTCGCGACCGCCGTGCACGTGGCCTCTTCGGGCGGATGCGCTTCACGATGGCGCGTCCGGAGGTCTCCTGCCACCCGGAGCTCCTGCTCGCGGGTGCGCGGACGGTCGTGTCCGCGGCTCTCTGTTACTACGCGCCCGAGCCCGAGCTCACGCCGGGACGCGGCCGGCTGCCGCGCTACACGCGGAGCGACGGCTACGCGGAGCTGCGCGAGAAGCTCGACGCGCTCGGCCGCGCGATCGGCGGCGAGTATCGCGTGCTCGTGGACACGAACCACCACGTCGACCGCGAAGCGGCTGCGCGGTCGGGCGTCGGGTTCTACGGCAAGAACACGATGGTGATCACGCGACGGCACGGCTCGTGGGTCGTCCTCGGCACCCTCGTCACGACCGTGGAGCTCGACGCGACGCCGCCGCTCGCGACGGACTGCGGCTCGTGCACGCGCTGCATCGATGCCTGTCCGACGGGTGCGCTCGACGAGCCGGGCGTCCTGGACGCAACACGCTGCCTCTCGTACTGGACGCAGGCCGCCGAGCCGGTGCCGCACGAATACCGCGCGGCGCTCGGCGCGCAGGTCTACGGCTGCGACATCTGCCAGGAGGTCTGCCCGTGGAACCGCGGCGTCGAGAAGCGCCGGCACGACGCGGAGCCCGACGCCGGGGCGCATGTCGACCTCGTCGAGTGGCTCGAGGCCGACGATCTCGCGGCGCGCTACGAGCGGCTGTTCGTGCCGCGGAACGACGTTCGCTGGCTGCGGCGCAACGCGCTCGTCGCGGCCGGCAACGTCGGAGACGAGCGGACGCGCGCGTCCGTCGAACGCTACGCGAGCGGAGACGACGAGCTGCTCGCAGAGCACGCGCAGTGGGCGCTCGAACGGATGGGGGAACGATGCCGCTGAGGGTGATCGAGCGGCGGATCGAGTTCGTGCGCATCGTCGCGCTGCCGTTCGCCGCCTTCCAGGTCGCCGCATGGCGCCACTACCCGGCCGGGGGCCACTACGCGCTCGCCGCGTGGGTGACGACGGGCTTCCTCGCAGCGGCCGCCGCGGTTTTCTATCCGTTGACCCGGCGCGAGTGGACGAGGCGTGGCGAGCTCCTCTTCAGCCTCGTCGCGCAGGTCGTCGACACGACGGTCGTGTCGGCATACGTCCTCATCTACTACTACGACCGCGGCACCCCGACGTCGCAGGTCCTGTACATCACGCTGATCGCGGCGTCCGTGCGGTTCCGGACGCGCGGCGGCCTCGTCGCGGCGCTTGCGTCCGCGCCGGTGCTCGGCGTGTACGAGCTGCTGCAGTCGCGTCACGTGCACGGCCCGTACCGGTGGGACTTCGTCACCCTCCAAGTCGGGCTCGAGCTTCTCGTCGTGATGATCATCGGCTGGCTCGTCGACCGTCTCGCCGGCGAGAGTGAGCGGGTACGAATCCGCGCGGAGGAGGCGGAAGGCCTGCGCGACGAGCTCGGGCGGCGCGCGGACCTGCTCGACGCCGCG
>JAFAHG010000065.1 GCA_019237315.1 Actinomycetota bacterium | reverse complement strand
CGTCGCGCGGGCGGCGATCGACGCGCCGGTCGCGCGCCGCTGCCAGTCCTTCCCCCATTTGCTCCAGAGCAGGGGCCGGAGCCCGCGCTCGCGCACGTGGTCGAGCGCGGGGAGGCTGAACACCCCGTACGGCGGGCGGTAGACCGTCGGCGTGCGGCCTGTTGCATCTTCGATCACGCGAAGCGCCCGTTCCAGGTCATCTGCAAACGCCCGGGGTGAGCGACGCAGGAGCAGGCGGTGGCGGTAGCCGTGCACGGCGATCTCGTGACCGCGAGCGGCGATGCCGGCCGCGACCGACGGGAAGCGTTCCACCTGCTCGCCGACGAGGAAGAACGTCGCCGGTCTCTCGCCGAGGAGCTCGAGCACGGCAGGCGTCCCCTCCGGATGCGGGCCGTCGTCGAAGGTGAGCGCGACGCCGTGCGGGATCCGCAGCGGGATATCGAACGCACGCGCCACCGGTGGTACGACCGGCGCGGCTGCGGGTAGCGCCCACCCCGCGAGCGACAGCGCGCGTCGCACTACTGCATCGACGCGATGAGCGCGAGCACCGCCGAGGCGGCCGACGGCAGCGTCGCGAACGAGAGGTCGGGCGCCGTGCGCGCACGCAGCGCCCGTGCGAGCGCGCTCTCGAGGTCGTCTCGCGTCTCCGCGACCTCCGCGATGCCGTACCGCTCGAACGCCGCGTTGTTCGCGCGGATGTGGCCGCGGCCCCAGCCGTAGGAGATCGTCGGGCAGCCGCGCATGTGCGCCTCGAGCACGGTGAGACCGGCGGTCGAGTGCACGAGCGCATCTCCTGCGGCGAGCCAGTCGGGCATCTGGTCGGTGAAACCCTCGACACGCACGGGGGGCTTGTCGGCGAAGTGCGCACGCAGCCGCGCCTGCAGCTCCGCGTTGTGTCCGCACAGGCAGACGACGCTGCGCACGCCCTCGAAGTCGAGCGCCGTCTCGACCGCGGACTCGAGGTCGCCGACACCCCAGCCGCCGCCGGAGACGAGCACCACCTTTCCGTCGGGAAGTCCGAGCCTCGCACGCGCCTCGTCCCGGTCCGGCGGGCGCACGAACTCGGGTCGCGTCAGCCCGCGCACTGCACGAACCGACGCCTGCTCGCCCGCCACGCGCCGCACCTCGTCCTCGGACTCCGGATGCGTGATGAGGTGCAGGTCGATCCCGGGAGCGGCCCAGTAGTGCATCATCGCGAGGTCTGTGATGACCGCGCACACCGGGATGTCGAGCTTCCCGGACCGGCGCAGGTGTCCGAGCACCTCGGTCGTCATCGGGTAGACCGACACCACCGCGCGCGGATTCACCTCGCGGACGAGCCGCAACACGCCGCGCGAGCCGGCGAGCCACACGAGCCGCTGCGTGAGCTTGCGCGTCGGCGCGAAGTGGACGAACAGCCAGTACGCGGCATCCCAGAGGAAGCGGAACCTGAAGAAGACGACACCGGGCGCGCGCTCGTTCACGAGCACGAACGGCCTCCCCATCGCGCGCAGGCCGTCGCGGATCACGACCTCGGTGTCGGGCGCCTCGGCGCGGAGCTCGTCTGCGAGCAGCTGTGCGGGGACGTCGTGGCCGGCGCCCACGCTCGCGGTGAGGATCAGGATGCGGCCGGAGATGGCGCGATCGTAGAACCGTCAGTGGACGGCCGCACGCGAGGCGGCCTCGTCCTGCAGCAGCGCCGCGAGCTCCGGCGTCTGCGGCGCCTTGCGGTACGGCTGCTCGTCCGGAACGTCGGTCTCGTGGTACACGCTCTCGGCGTTCACCGCCCAGATGTCGTGCTCGGCGCCGGTGAGCAAGTTGTCGACCGCGCGCATCGCCGTGAGCATCGAGTGGTCGGAGTTGTTGTAGCGGTGAAGCCCGTTGCGTCCGACCTGCTGCAGGTTCGGGACGGCGTCGAGGAACGCGCGAATCGTGCGTACCCGCTCGGCGTACTCCGAGTCGTACACCGGGTAGGCCTTCGGCACGCGGATCGCGAAGCCGCGCTCGACGCTCGAGCGCGTCGCGAGCCCGAGCTGCTCGAGCTCCGACGCGGCAAGCTCGACGAGGTCGTCGTCGCTCATCGTCCAGAGGTCGTCGCCCGCGAAGCAGAAGTACTCGAGGCCGACGCACGCCTTCGTCGCGTCGGGAACCATCCACGGCGACCACGAGCGGTAGTTCTGGATGCGCCCGACGCGCACCGCTGGCTCGTGGATGTAGATCCAGTTGTCGGGGAAGAGGTCTTCGCCGTCGACGACGAGCGCGACGCTCAGGAAGTCGCGGTAGCGGAGGCCGAGCGCCGCTTCGAGGACATCCGGCGGCGCGGCCGGCCGCGCCATGCGCACGACCTCGCGCAGCGGCAGGGACGAGATCACGTCCGCCGGCAGCTCGTACGTGTCGCCGCCCGCCTCGACGGCGACGACGCGGCCGCCGTTGAAGTGCATCGCTTCGACCGGGGTCGAGAGGCGCACCTCGCCGCCCTCGGCCTCGATCGCGCGCGTCATCGCCTCCCACATCTGACCCGGGCCGTAGCGCGGGTAGTTGAACTCGGAGATGAGGCTCTTCACCTTGTTGCCCTTGTTGCCGAAGAACGCGGCCTTCGCGGCCGAGAAGAACGAGAGGCCCTTGATGCGCTGAGCCGCCCACTCCGCACGGATCTCGCTCGTCGGCACTCCCCAGACCTTCTCCGTGTAGCTCTTGAAGAAGAGCTCGAAGAGCCTGCGGCCGAAGCGGTTCGACACCCAGTCCTCGAGCGACTCCTCGCTGCGGCGCGGGAAGAGCGCGGCCTTCGCGTACGACGCCATGCACCTCGTGAGCTCGATGGGCCCGAGCTTGCGGATCACGTCGCTGCCGCGCAGCGGATAGTCGAGGAAGCGGTTGTTCCAGTAGATGCGCGACATGCGCGGACGAAGCAGGAACTCCTCGCCGAGGATCTCGTGCCAGAGCATGTCGACCTCGATCGACTTCGTGAAGAATCGGTGGCCGCCGAGGTCGAAGCGGTAGCCGTCCATCTCGACGGTCTTCGCGAGGCCGCCCACCTGGTCCTCGGACTCGAGGACGGTGACGGGCCGGCCCGCTTTCGCGAGTAGGTAGGCCGCAGTCAACCCGGCCGGTCCCGCGCCGAGGACGAGGACCCTGCCGTGTCCGTTCGTGTGGATGGTCATGGCTTCCCCTCGGCGCCCGAACCGCCGCAGGCCGGATGCTAACTACCTGCGCCGGTACACGACGGCTTGAAGCGGCTTGAAGAAGTTCTTCTTGAGCAGGATCTCGTCGTTGTGGACCCAGACGACCTCGCGGAAACGAGGGTCGTGCGAAATCGCACGCGTCCAGACCTGTGAGGTCACGTAGACGAGCTTCGTCCAGCGGGCCTGCCAGGCGTGGTAGTCGCGGAAGACCGGCGAGACGACGATCAGGTCCTGGCCCGGCTTGACGGCGTCGAGGACCGGCGTGAGGTCGGCCTTCGGGGTCACCGCCCGCAGGCGCTGCAACGCGTCGGCCCAGTCCATGATCCGCGGGTCCGAGACGAAGCCCATCGTCGTCGCCCACCGGAAGCCGGGGCCGAGGTAGTAGCGGAGGACCGGCACCTGCTCCGGGTGTGTCGACAGCACGATGTCGCCGCGATGGACGAAGGGTGCCAGGCCGGCGGCGATCTCCCGTGCGTTCTCCTTGTCGTCGCGAAGCCCTGGGTTCGCCCAGTAGAGAACGAGGATCGCGAGCGCGGCGACGCCGAGCTTCCCCGCGCGCGAGAACCCTGCTGCGCCGAGGACGACCACCGGCGCGAGGACGACGGAGAGGTAGCGGATCGTCCACGCGGGTGAGATCTCGGACGCGAGCCACGCGAGGGCGATCGTCGCGCCGCCGACCCAGAAGAGGACGACGACGTAGGTGCGCGTGACGTTGCGCCGCCGCAGGATCGCTGCGAGGCCGGCACCGCCGGCGAGGAAGAACGCGACCAGCGGGCCGTCGCCCGCGAGCACCGCCCCCGGCGCGAGCGCGAGCGCGTAGAACCCGGGAGCCATCGCCCACGGCGCGCCGGTGTGCTTGGCCTGGTAGGCGAGCGTCGGCAGCCAGGGCGCATAGAGGACGGCTGTGATGACTCCTGCGACGAGTGCGTAGCGCCAGCGGTCGCGCGCGACGGCGAGCGTCGCGAGCACGAGGCCGCCTGCGAGGAAGAGCCCCCAGTTGTGGGTGTACAGCAGCAGCGCGAGCGACACGCCGAGGACGGGAACCCACGCGCGTTGCCGCCGCACGACGCCGTGGACGTACGCACCGACGACGACGAACGAGAGCGCGGCGACCATCGTGTACATGCGCGTCTCCTGTGCGTAGTACGAGAGGAACGGGTCGATCGTCACGACGGCCGCGGAGATCCAGCCGGCGACGGGCCCGAACAGCGTGCGCGCGAGCCAGTACGCGAGTGGCGTGCACGCAAGTGCGAAGAGGAGCGACAGGGTGTGCGTCGCGCGTTCGCCGTCGCCGAACCAGCCGATCCAGACGTGCAGGAGGAGGTAGTACGCGGGCGGAGAGCCGTCCTCCCGCAACAGGTGCGGAATCGCCGTGAAGTGGTGGTGCGCGATGCCGACCGAGAGGCCCTCGTCGATCCAGAATCCGGCGCCGATGATGCGCGTGCGGATCCAGAGCGAGAGGGCGGTGAGGGCGAGGAGTCCGGTCGTCGTCGCCCAGACGGGCAGTGCGGCTATGTCCAGTCGCGCCCCGCGGGCGCGCGCGATCGCCGTGGTCACCGCGGACACCGGGCGACGATAGCTACTCGGAGCTGAGCGGCTTCGGGGCCGGCTTCGGCTGGAGGCTCGAGACCGCCCGGCGGCCGTTCACCGTGTAGACGATGTCGACCGAGTCGTTCTTGCGGTACGTGCCCGCGACGCCGAGGAACAGCGAGGCCCAGCGCCAGAATCCGAGCTGCCCTTCCTTCGCGAGCGGCCGCTCGAAGACGAGGGTCGAGCCGACGTGGTCGTAGTCGCGGCCCTCGACCTGGGCCACGCCGTTCACGAACACCTCGAACGGCGGTTGGACGTGCTGCGGCAATTCCACAAGTGTCCGCTCGGTCACCGCGCTATACGATGCCACCGATGGGGATCTGGGCTCGGGCCACCGCGGCGGCCGCGGTCGGCGGGACGGCGCTCGCGGTCGTGTCCGGCGCCGCCGGCTGGGGCACGGAGCACCGGCTGCTGGCGGCGGTCGCGCTGCCGCCGCTCGTCGCGCTCGTCGTCCTGGCGTGGACGTCGGCGCGGCACCTCCTGTACTCGGCGGTCGGCGCGGTGCTCCTCTTCGGGATGGCTGCGCTCGTGACCGTTCCGGGCCTTCATCTCGCGGCGGCCTCGGCTGCGTTCGCGGGAACGGCGCTGCTTGCGCTGCGGATCTTCGTCGAGGGCCGCGGCGTACCGCACGGCGCGCTCGCCGACTACGTCACGCTGACGAAGCCGCGCGTCATGTCGCTGCTGCTCCTCACCGGCGCGGCCGGTGCGTTCGTCGGCGCCGGCGGCGCGCCCGCTCCGGCAACGTTCGCCGTCACGATCGTCGGGCTCGCACTCGCGTGCGGCGGCGCGGCTGCGCTCAACCACTACCTCGACCGCGACATCGATCCGCTGATGGGCGAGCGCACGGCGTCGCGTCCGGTCGCGTCGGGACGTCTCGCGCCTGCGCTTGCGCTCGAGTTCGGTGTCGCGCTGTCCGCGGTGTCGTTCGTGCTCCTCGACGCCCTCGTCAATTTGCCGACCGCGTTGCTCGCGCTCGCGGGAAACCTGTTCTACGTCTTCGTCTACACGCGCTGGCTGAAGCGCTCGACGCCGCAGAACATCGTCATCGGCGGCGCGGCCGGTGCGGTGCCGCCGCTCGTCGGGTATGCGTCGGCCTCCGGCCACCTCGGCTGGGCCGCGCTCGTCATGTTCGGCGTCGTCTTCCTCTGGACGCCGCCGCACTTTTGGGCGCTCGCGCTGATGATCAAGGAGCACTACGCCGCCGCGCGCGTGCCGATGCTCCCGAACGTGCGCGGCGATCGCGAGACAGCGCGCCAGATCCTTGCGTACACGGCGGTGCTCGTCGCGGGCACGCTCGTGCCGGTCGCGTTCGGCGTCTTCGGAGTCGTGTACGGCGTCGCGGCGGCGCTCCTCGGTGCGCTGTTCCTCTGGTGGTCGTACGAGCTCCTGCGCGACACGACCCGCCGCCGCGCGGCGCTCCTGTTCCACTACTCGCTGCTCTACCTCGCGCTGCTCTTCGTCGCGATGGCGCTCGACGCGCTCGTCTAGAGCTGACGCGAGTCAGGCGTCAGGCCGCTCGCACAGCCGAGTGTGGTGGGGCATGGGCTTAGTGTCTGACACCATCAGTGTCAGACACTAAGAGCCGGAGCTCGGCGTGCACGGTGCTTGCCCCTGCCGGCGAAGGTCCTTGTGCGCGAGTTGTCACACTTCCTGCGCAAAGGACACCTTGACGGCGAGCAGGGTTCAATAGGCGGAGTCGGACACCGGGGGTGCCGCTTCGAGCACGACCGACGTCTCGATCTGGCGGTCGGGGATCGACCAGTAGCGGCGTAGGAGCTCGTCCTTGCGTGCCGCGTCGACGAGGACGAAGCCGTTGCGCTCGTAGAAGCGGATCGCCCAATCGGCGGCTGCCCATGTGCCGACGAGGACAGGGCGCTTCGCCGTCGCGCGCAGGTGCTCGAGGAGTGCCCGGCCGACGCCACGGCCCTGGTGCCCCGGCCGCACGTACGCGTGGCGGATCAGGTCGACGTCCTCGCGCGCCTGCACGCCCATCACTCCGAGGAGCTCGTCGTCGTCGTAGCCCCAGAAGACGACGCCGTCGGCGATCTCGCCGTCGAGGTCCTCGCGGCTCATGTACGGCTCGTGCCAGCGGTCGAGCGGGATGACGCCGCGGTAGGCCTCGGCGGCGGCGTTGACGATCGCGAGCATCGCGTCGCGCTCGTCCTCCCGGCAGCGCCGGATCGCCGTCATGCTGCAGACACTAGAGATGGACGGCGTCTTCATCACCGAGCTCGACCCGCAGCCGGGCAAGCGGCTGGCCGTGAAGGACCTGTTCGACACCGCCGGCATCCGGACGACGTACGGATCGGCCGTCTTCGCGGACCACGTTCCCGCGACGAGTGCCGAGGCGGTGCTGCGCGCAGAGCGCGCGGGCTACGTGAACGTCGGCAAGGCGAACCTGCACGAGTTCGCGTACGGGGTGACGTCGCAGAACCTCCATTACGGCACCGTCCCGAACCCGGCCGCGCCGGGCCGGACCGCCGGCGGGTCGAGCGGCGGTTCGGCCGCGGCGATTGCGCTCGGGCTCGCCGACGCGGCGCTCGGCACCGACACCGGCGGCTCGATCCGGATCCCGTCCGCGTGCTGCGGAACCACGGGATTCAAGCCGACGTACGGCCTCGTCTCGACCGACGGCGTCTTCCCGCTCGCGCCGAGCTACGACCACGCCGGACCGATGGCGCGCGACGTCGCAGGCTGCGTCGAGCTGCTGCGCGCGCTCGTCCCCGCGTTCGAGTCCGCGCGCGCCGACGTACGTGTCGCGATCGCGTGGACGGACCGCGCAGACCCGCTGGTCCGAGCGCGCGTGGAGGCGGCGGGCGCGCTCCTCGACGCGCAGCCGATCGCCTTCCCATTCCCCGAAGGGACGACGCAGATCTTCATGCGCGAGGTCGGTGACGTGCACCGCGAGCTGTACGACGAATACGCGGAGCTCTACGGCGAGAACATCAGGTCGAAGGTCGAACGCTGCCTCGCCGTCACGGACGCCGAGTTCGCCGCGGCGACCGCAGCGCGCGCCGCCTACGAGCGTCAGGCTCACGCCGCGCTCGAGGGGTTCGACCTCCTGCTCACGCCGACGCTCGCCTTCGTCCCACCGCCGGTCGACGTCGACGAGATCGAGGTCCGCGAGTCGATGATCCGCTTTACCTATCCGTTCAACCTCCTGGGTTGGCCGGCGCTCGCGCTGCCGTGCGGCACGGCCGAGGAGGGGCTCCCCGCCTCGGCCCAGCTCGTCGGCCGCCCCGGCGACGACGCGCTCGTCCTCGCCGCCGGGGAGGCGCTGGAAGCCGCCCTCAAGAGCTAGCGCCGGTCTGCCGAAAACCAGGGCGATGAGGCGTTTCGCCGCTGTCGTCTTCCTCCTCGCGCTGGTTACGGCCCCGGCTGCCGCACCGCGGACCGGCGTCTCGCCGACCGACCTGCGGGCCTTCCTGCTGCGCGCCGACGAGCCGGTCAAGGCCGACCACACCTACGCGCAGATGCCCGCGTTCACGTGGAATCCCGTTCCCGGGGCGACGATCTACCAGCTCCAGCTCGCCGACAACGGCTCGTTCACGGACACGTCGATCCTGTACACGAACGACAAGCTGCAGACCCCGGTCGCGTCCATCCAGGTGCAGATGCCCTGGATGACCGGCCATCCGTACGCGTTGTGGGTGCACGTGCGCGCGGTCGTGAAGGGCCAGCCGACCCTGTGGAGCACGCCGTTCGGGTTCAACACGAGCTGGCAGAACGTCCCCGCGCAGGAGCCCGCGCCCACTGGGCTCATCCGCTGGACACCGGTCGACGGTGCGACGAGCTACCAGGTCTGGTTCACGAACATCGACCGGGTCTTCTCGACGCTCACGAACGTCGCCGACGAGCGGGAGTTCTGGACGCTGCATCCGAAGCTTGGCGCGACGGTGAAGTGGCGCGTCCGCGCAGTCAGGCACACGTCCGCGAGTTCGCTCCCGACCGGCGTTGCGATCTCGCAGTACGGGCCGTGGTCGAACGTCTTCACAACGCTCTCCGACACGACGATCAAGTCGGGGCCGCTGAGGGGCGGCACCACGATCTCCGACGTTGCCTCGAACGGCCCGCATGCACTCATGCCTGCGTTCGCCTGGTCGGGTACCGATGGTCTGAACCCGGCCGCCGTGGGCGACCAGCTCTGGCGCGTCTACGTCTTCTCCGACCAGAGCTGCATCAACCTGGTGATGGTCGGTTCGATCACGGGCGAGCCCGCGTGGGCGCCCCGCGCCGGCCAGGCGCTCGCTCTGCCCTCGGACTCGCTCACGCTCGCGCAGGACGAGGCGGGAACCATCCTGAAGCCGGGCAGCGAAGGCACGACCGTGATGGCCGATTTGACGCCGGTTACCGCCAGCGAGAACGCCGGCGACAGCACGTCGTCGGCGACTGCGTCGACGACATCGACCACGTCGAGCACCTCGTCGTCGTCGAGCTCAAGTACGTCGAGCAGTGCCGCGACCGTCGGCTCGATCGAGCTGCCGGACACCGGCTGGCCGACCGGCCGCTACTGGTGGACGGTCGTCCCGGTGAAGATCGTGGACATCCCGCCCACGTCGTCGTCTTCGTCCAGCTCGTCGTCGAGCTCGAGCTCGACACCTACCGCGGACTCGATCGAGTACCACGA
This sequence comes from Actinomycetota bacterium, assembly GCA_019237315.1. Lineage (GTDB taxonomy): Bacteria > Actinomycetota > Thermoleophilia > Gaiellales > Gaiellaceae > PALSA-600. Next base: position 20,188 of record JAFAHG010000065.1, on the reverse strand, counting down.
CGCGGAGCTTCCGCAGGATGCGTGTGCGGCGGGCCGTGTGTGGTCGTTCGGACTTCGCAGCGCGCCCGTGACCGCCGGCGCGTTGTCGCAGCCGTACGCGTCAGGGCTCGTCTCGAGTCGGCTCGTCGCCTCGGCTGGGCGGTCCCCGAACTTCGTAGAGCTGCCGCTTGTCACGTGGGAGCCTGCGATCGGCGCGGAGTCGTACGAGATCCAGCTCTCCCGGCACCTGTACCCGTGGGTTGCGGCGAAGAGCGTCACGTCGGTCGTCACCTCTGCGGTGTTGCCGCTTGCGAAGACCGACCACGGCACGTGGTACTACCGCGTGCGCGGCGTGAACCCGAACCTTCCGACGGGTGCGCAGAAGATGACGTGGTCGTCGCCCGTCGAGATCTCGATCACCGGGAACCTCTTCTCGGTGGTGCACGGATGAGGTTCGCCGCCGCGGCGTTTGCAACCGTCGCACTCGCGGCCGGCGCGCCGGCACTTGCGAGCACGTCGCAGCGCTTTCTCGTGCCGAACGAAGCGAGTGCAGCGTGGGCGGGCTACGCGCTCAGCGCCCCAGCCGGCGGCTCGGTCGCGTTCACGGCGACGAGTGGAACGTGGCGGCAGCCGTCCGTGACATGCGGTCTCTCCGACGACCAGGCGGCGCTCGCCGTGTGGGTCGGCGTGGGCGGGTATCCATCCGGCGCGGGCGCGCTCGAGCAGATCGGCACCGCTGCGGACTGCAGTCCCGCAGGGCCGCCGAGCTACTACGCCTGGTACGAGCTCTATCCGAACCCGCCGATCAGCTTCGCGATGAAGGTTCGCCCGGGTGATGTCATCACGGCGTCCGTCGCCGTCAAGGGCTCGGGCGTCATCCTCGAGCTGCAAAACCGCACGCGCGGGACGACGGCGTCCAAGCGCGCGTATGTGACGGCGCTCGATCTCGCATCGGCAGAGTGGGTCGCCGAGGCGCCGGCGGACTGCAGCGACACATGCACCGCATTGCCGCTCGCGAACTTCGGCTCCGTCACGTTCTCGAACGTCTCCGCAACAGGAAACGGACACGCGGGCGGCGTGCAGGACACGGCCTGGTCGGCCTCGCCGATCCAGTTCGTGCCCGACGGCTCGGCCGCGGGGACGTGTGCACCCGTCGTGGCCGGTGGGTCGTTCACGCTCGCCTGGTCCGCGCTGCCCACCGTCGGCTGCTAGCTAGTAGCGTGGCGGGCCCGTGGGCCCCGACGTCGCCTTCGCACACGAGCTCGCCGACGCCGCCGACGCGATCACGGTCGCGCGCTTCCGGGCGCTCGACCTCGGCGTCGAGACGAAGCCCGATCTCTCGCCGGTGACCGAGGCGGACCGCGCAGCGGAGGAGGCGATCCGCGATCTCGTGAGCCGCCGGCGCGACGGCGAAGGCGTGCTCGGCGAGGAGTTCGGCGATGACGGCGGCGACGTCCGCTGGATCGTCGACCCGATCGACGGCACGCGCAACTACGTGCGCGGGGTTCCGGTGTGGGCGACTCTGCTCGCGCTCGAGCGCGAGGGTCGCGTCGATGCCGCCCTCGTTTCGTCGCCGGCGCTCGGCCGCCGCTGGTGGGCGGCGCGCGGCGAGGGCGCGTGGGCGAACGGCGACCGCCTCGCCGTGTCACGAATCGCGCGGCTCGACGACGCGGTCGTTTCGATCTCCTCGCCGACGCAGATGCCGCCGGGCTGGTCGGCGCTCGCGCAGCGCGCGTGGAACGAGCGCGGCTTCGGCGACTTCTGGCAGCACTGTCTCGTCGCCGAGGGATCGGTCGACGTTGCGGCGGAGCCGTGGCTGATGCTCTGGGACTACGCCGCCGTGCAGCTCCTCGTCGAGGAGGCGGGCGGCCGCTGCACGACCTTCGACGGCGGCGCGTCGTACGAGCGCGGATCCTTCCTCTCGTCGAACGGCCGGCTGCACGACGAGGCCGTCGCGCTGCTCTCCGCCTAGGGCTCGAGCTCGTACGGGAAGTCGGTGATCTTCTCGGCGCCGTTCGCGGTGACGAGCACGAGATCTTCCAGCCGCACGCCGCCGAAGTCCTTCCGGTGCAGGTCGGGCTCGACCGCGAGCACGTCGCCTTCGAGCAGCTCGTCGTCGTGGCCGAGGATGCCGAGCAACGGCTCCTCGTGCACATCGAGACCGACGCCGTGGCCGAGCGCGTAGAGGAAGCCACCCTCCGGGACCTCGCCTGGTGTTTTCGTGCGCTGCGTCGTGAAGCCCGCCTCCTCGAACAGGTCGGCGGTCACGTCGTAGACGGCGCGCGGCGTGACGCCGACGTGGATGTCCGCAAGCGCACGGTCGAGCGCGACGCCGCAGAGTCGATGCCACTCGCGCACCTCGTCGGCGATGTCGCCGACGACGAACGTGCGCGTCATGTCGGCGAAGCAGGCGGATTCGTTGTCGCGCGGCCAGAGGTCGATGACGATCGTCTCGCCCGCGCGAATGGGACCGCTGCCGAGGTGGTGCCCGATCGCAGCCTGTGCGCCGTGCGACACGATGAAGTCGTCCGCGCTCGCGCCGTTCTCGGTGAAAGCACGCGAGATCGCGGACTTCAGGAGCTCGCTCGTGAGCGGCTTGCCGCCGACCGTGAGCTCACCTTCGCCACGCGCCTCGCGCAGAAGGTCGCGCCCCGCCGCCATGCCGGCCTCCGCTGCACGCTGGGCGCGCCGGATACCGGCGAGCTCGGCCGCCGACTTCACACGGCGGCGCTGGTCGAAGAGCTTGCGGTCGGGTAGGAGCTCGATCCCGTTGCCGCGCAGGTAGTCCGCGAGCGAGACGGGGAACGACCCCGGCACGGAGGCCCGCTCGATGCCGAGGCTCCGCAGCGCTCGCAGCGCGAGCTCGTCGTGGATCTCGTCGCGCTTCCTGCCGCTCCGCCGCAGCTCGTCGAGGCCGTACTCCTCGAGGAGGTGCACCTCGTAGCCGCCGAGCTCCTGCACGCGAGGCCCTTCGAGCACGCTGACGACGACGTGGCGGACGCCGTCGTGCTCGCAATAGAGGAACGGGTCGCCGATCGCAAGCGGCAGCTCGTGCCGGAGCTCCGGCGAGCGGAGCGTGTCCGCGTAGATGACGACGTCGGGCACACGGGCACTCTAGCGGGCTAGGTTTTCGTCGTGTCCGAGGCGGTCTCACGAGCGCTGCGGCTCGTCGAGCAGTACGCGCACGAGGTCCCGCAGATCCTCCCGCCGGCCGCGGAGATCTTCGACGTCCACACTCACCTCGGGCACGACATCGACGGGATGACGGGCGACTACGACGCGTTGATCGACGTCATGGACCGCTACGGCGTCTCGCGCGCGTTCATGTTCTGCCTGGACGAGCCCGACCGGCACCCGGCGTTCCGCGCCGCGAACGACCGCACGCTCTCCTTCGCGGAGCGCTCCGCCGGGCGGCTGATTCCGTTCGTCCGCCTCGACCTGAACGAGACGCCGATCGAGGAGGCGACGCGCTGCCTCGACGCTGGTGCGCGCGGCATCAAGCTCCACCCGCGCGCGCAGCGGTTCCGTGCAAACGACGAGCGCCTCGACCCCGTGTTCGCGCTCGCGGCGGAACGGCGGGTGCCGATCCTCATCCACGGCGGCCGCGGGCTTCCGCCGATCGCGGACGGGTTGCGCGCGCTCGTCGAGCGCCACCCGGGCGCGACGCTGATCGTCGCGCACGCCGGGATAGCCGACATGGCGCATCTCGCGGAGGCGATGGCCGGCCGCAAGGGCATCTTCTTCGACACGTCCACGTGGAGCCCGGTCGACCTCCTCGACTTCTACCGCCAGGTGCCGCCCGAGCAGGTGCTGTACGCGTCCGACTTCCCCTACGGGCAGCAGCCCTCGTCGCTCCTCATCGCGGTGAAGACGGCCCGTCGCGCCGGCTACACCGACGAGCAGATCCGGCTCATGCTCGGTGTGACGGCGCAGCGGCTCGCGGACGGGCAGGAGCTTCCCGAGCCGACGGTGCCCGTCGGCACCGATGTGCTCGCACAGCCGTTGCAGCTCGCGCGTATCCACCAGTATCTGTCGATGGCCACGCCCCTTCTCTGGACGCGCCAGCAGGACACGATCGGCGTGCTCGGCCTCGCGATCAACGCGTGCGCGGAGCGCGACGGCCATGCGGACGTGGTCGACCGCATCCGCGAGCTCCTCGTCGCGGCGCACGACGTCTGGACGACGATCGAGGACGAGCACGAGCCCGAACGGCTGCAGACGATTCGACTCTGCTTCCGGCTGATCCACCTCGCGGACATCGAGGCGGTCACCGCTGCGTAAGGCCGCGCTCGCCTTCGCCGTGCTCGCGCTCGCTGGGTGCGGCGGCGGCAAGAAGTCTGCCCCGGCCGACTCGAGCGGCTGCGTGCCCGTCCAGAATCCCGGGACGTCTGCGCGCACGCGGCAGCCTCCCACGACGAAGCTCGACCCGTCGCTCAAGTACGACGTCACGATCTCGACGAACTGCGGGGACTTCACGATCAGACTCGATCCGCTCCGCTCGCCGAACGCGACCGCGTCGTTCGCGTCGCTCGTGCAGAGCGGCTTCTACGACGGCACGCTCTTCGACCGGATCACGCCGAGCTTCATCCAGGCCGGCGACCCGACCGACACCGGAACGGGCGGCCCCGGTTACACGACGATCGACAAGCCGGTGCGCGACACGTCGTACACACACGGTGTCGTCGCGATGGCGAAGACGGGTGTGCAGCCGCCGGGTACCGCCGGGAGCCAGTTCTTCGTCGTCACCGCGGAGGATGCGGGACTCACGCCGGACTACGCGGTGGTGGGGACGGTCGTACAGGGTCTCGACGTCGTCGACCGCCTCGGGAAGCTGCACGACGGCTCCGACCAGCCGACGGAACGGATCGAGATCCAGCGCGCGACGCTCGCGTCGTTCACGTGACCACGGCCGTCGTCCTCGCCGCCGGCGAGGCATCGCGCTACGGATCGCCGAAGCAGCGCGTGCTGCTGCCACGCGTGCTCGGGCGACTCGCGGCGACGTCGGTCGGCCGGGTCGTCGTCGTCGAAGGCGCGCACCCGCTCGCCGACGTTCTTCTGCCCGGGATCGAGCTCGCGCATTGCGACGAGTGGCGGAGCGGCCCCGGCGCCACGCTGCGCTGCGGCCTCGCCGCCGTCGGCGACGAAGACGGCGCGCTCGTCGTGCTCGCCGACGGACCGAACCTCGATCCGCGGGCGGTGGAACGTGTGCTCGACCATCGCGGTGACGCAGCCGTCGTCGCCGCCAGCTGGGGCGGCGTCCGCAGTCATCCGCTGTGGATCGCGCGGGCCGCGTGGGACGACGTTCCGAACGAAGGCATGCACGCGCGTCCGGTCGTGCTCGTCCCGTGCGACGACCTCGAACCGCCGGGCGACGTCGACGAAGCTACGTGGAGCGAAGCGAGCTGAGCTTCTGCCGCAGCCCGGGCGGCATGTCTTCGTCGACCGCGACCCGCACGAAGTGACGCAGGTGCAGCTCGAACCGGAACCGCTTGTCGCACGGCGGGCACCGCTCGAGATGCCCCTTCGCTTCGCGTACCTGTTCGTCCGTGAGGACGCCGTCGAGGTACGGCTGCATCATCTCTTCGCAATCGTTGCAACCACAACCCATCACGCCACCGCCTTGTCGGCCAGGATCTGCTTGAGGATGCGCCGGCCGCGATGCAGCCGCGACATCACCGTTCCGACGGGGATGTCGAGGATCTGCGCGGCCTCGGCGTAGGAGAACTCGCCGATGTCGACGAGCACGACGACGTCGCGGAAGTCGTGCGGGACCTCCGCGAGCGCTTCGACGATCGAGTTCTGCGAGAGCCGGTCGAGGACGCGCTCCTCGTCCGGGTTCTCGTCGCCGATCGTCGACTCGAGCCGGTTGTAAAGGTAGTAGTCGCCTTCCTCGAGCGGCTGCAGGTCGGGCGAGCGCTGCACGCGCCGGCCGCGGTCGATGTTCAGGTTCGTGAGGATGCGGAGGAGCCACGCGCGCAGGTTCGTCCCGGGCTGGTACTGCTGCCAGGACCGGAACGCCCGTGCGTACGCGTCCTGCATCAGGTCCTCCGCTTCCTCGCGCGAGCCGACGAGGCGACGCGCGACGCGGTAGACCTGGTCGCTGAGCTCGAGCGCTTCCTCTTCGAACCGAACACGGTCGCGTGCAACCTCCGCAAGGCGACGGGCTTCGGCGGACGTCGGCTCGGTCATCCGGCGGCCACCCTACACAGGTCTGAACGAGACTGGGGCCGCGGAGATTCCCGCTAGAAGGCGGGTCGCTCGCGGAACCCGCCGCGGGCCATCCGGTCGACGAGCGCGGCGCGGCTCGTCTGGGCGTCGTCGTAGACGAGCGTCACGTCGCCCATCAGCGTCGCGTTCGCGAATTCGAGGCCGTCGTGCCCCTCGAGCGTCTTCGCGAGCCGCATCACGCAACGTTCGCAGCGGATGCCGTCGACCTGGATCGTCTCGCGAAGCGTCGCCACGAGCTCAGGCTAACGAACGCGTGACGAGGTCGCCCGTCGCCTCGGCGGCGGTCTGCCAGCGGGCCTGGAGGTCCGCCTCGGTGTGCTCGGGATCGAGAACGCCGAGGAGGTCGGACGAGCCGAGGCGCTCTGCGCTCGGCCCGACGAGCTCGAGGAGCTCGCGCCCGAGTTCTGCGGCCCGCACCATGCGCTCTCCGTCCGGGTGGATGAGCTGCGCGTCCGCGCCGAAGCGCGCCGCGGCCCAGCGGTTCTGGTTGTAGTCGCCGCGCGGCGCGGGGCGGACGTCGTCGAGCGCGTTGCGGACGAGCGTGTCGGCGAGCGCTTGCAGAAGCGCCGCGAAGGCAGCGGAGCGGCGGACGTCCGTCGGCTGGTCCGCAACGCGGATCTCGAGCGTGCCGAACTTCGGTGCGGGCCGCACGTCCCACCAGATGCGCGTCTCGTCCTCGAGGACGCCGATGCGGACGAGGCGCTCGACCCAGCGCTTCCAGTCGGAATACGAGCTGAACTCCGGCGGCGTCCCTGCCCGCGGCAGGTCGGTCAGCACGCCGGCACGGTTCGACGCGAATCCGGTCAGCTCGCCGTCGAGCCACGGCGAGTTCGCCGACAGCGCGAGGACGACCGGCAGCCACGGCAGCATCGCCTCGAGCAGCAGCCAGCACGCTTCGGCCGACGGCACGGACAGATGGACGTGCAGGCCCTGCACCGTCTGGCGCCGCGCCGAGACGCCGGCCCACCCGACGAAAGTGACGTAGCGCTCCTCCTTCACGATCGGCTGCGTCTGCCAGCGCGAGAACGGGTGGCAGCCGCCGGCGGCGATCGTGAGGCCGGCTTGGCCGGCTGCGTCGGCGGCCGCGTGACGTAGCGCGGTCAGAGCGTGCAACGCCTCCGCGGGCGCCGCGAGCGGCGGTGTGTTGAGCTCGGCGATCGAAGCGTGCAGCTCCGTCTTCACGGAGCCCGGGAGCCCGCGTCCGTCGAGTCGCGAGGTGATCTCCGCGACGCCCGCGACCTGCTCGTGCGTCTGCGCGTCGAGGATCATGATCTCCTCTTCGACGCCGAGCGTGAGCGGCGGCGTCGAGCCGAACCGCTCGGCGATCACGTCACTGTGCGCGGACGCCGTGGACCGGCCGGCCGGCGGCGAGCCACGCGTAGTACGACGCGCTCGGGCCGAACTCGGACCGGTAACCCACCACGCGCGGGTTGCGTCCGACGTCGCGGGCGCGGCCTGCCTGCTTGAGGAGGTTCGGGTCGTCCTGCTCCTGCCAGACGAGGATCAGGTGCGCTGCGGTCATGAACTCGGCGATGAAGTCGCAGCCGGACGCCGGACACGGAAACGGATCGGTGCGCACGCACCACCATCCCTCGTAGTTCGTCCCGTCGTCGTCGACCCAGAGCTCTTCCTCGGTGTCGAGAACTTCTTCAAAGACGACGCGCCCCTGCTCCATCCCGCGAGACAGGGTACCGCGCCTCTTAAGACATTCGACAAGCGCCGAATGTGCGGGAAGAAGGGGGAGCCGGGGGAAACATGGTTTCCCCCGGCGAAAAAGCATGGCCGCGACCCGGGCAGGCAGGCGGGTCGCGGCCATCTTGTCCGGCGGCCGCGCTGGCTGGACGGCCGGCCGGTCCGGGCTCTCCGAGGAGAGCCCGAGGGTTGTCAGGCGGGACGCTGGGTGAGCGTCACCTCGATCGTCTTCGCCTTGGCTCCGTGGTACACGCGGAGCGAGATGTGGTCGCCCGGCTTCGCGCGCGCGATCAGGTCGCGCAGCTCGATCTGCGAGGAAACGGGTTCTGCGTTCGCCGAGACGATGATGTCGCCGCCGAGCAGGTACGACTCGCCTTCGACGACCACCGAGGTGCGGCCTGCGGCGAGTCCGGCCTTCGCGGCGCCGCTCCCCGGGGTGACCTGCTGCACGAGGAGGCCCGTGGACGTCGGCAGGTTGAACAGATGGGCGAGCTGACTCGTCACGGGAACGGCGACGATGCCGAGGAACGCGTGCTGCACCTTGCCGGTGCGGATGAGCTGCGCGACGACGGACTTGACGGTGTTGATCGGGATCGCGAACCCGATGCCGACGTTGCCGCCGGTGTTCCCCGACTGGATCTGTGCGTTCACACCGATGACCTGCCCGCGCGAGTTGAGGAGCGGGCCGCCCGAGTTGCCGTGGTTGATGGCGGCGTCGGTCTGGATGACGTGGTCGATCGACAGTCCGTTCGGCGCGTCGATCGTCCGCTGCACGGCGCTGACGATGCCCGCCGTCGCCGTGCGCGTGAGGCTGAACGGGTTGCCGATCGCGACCACCGGATCGCCGACCTGGACGTCGTCGGAGTCGCCGAGCTGCAGGGGCGTCAGCGAACGGGAGTGTGCGTCGACCTGCAAGACCGCGACGTCGGTCGACGGGTCTTTCCCGACGACGCGTGCGTTGAGCTCGTCGTGACCGGAGAAGCTGACTTGCACCTTCTGCGCGCCCGCGATGACGTGCTCGTTCGTGATGATGTGACCGGTCTTGTCGATGACGAAGCCCGACCCGAGCGCCTTCGCGGTCTGCGTCGTCGGCGGGAAGAACCCGTAGGGGTCCGTCTGCGTCTGTACCGAGGTCGCGGTGATCTGGACGACACCGGGCGCCGCCAGCTTGTAGATCTGCTCGGGCGTGAGCGCGTGCTGCTGCGTGGCGAACGCCGCGTCGGCCGGCGAGCTCGTCGGCGCCGAGGGGACCTGCTCGATCGTGGTCTTCGTGGCGAAACCGCCGAGTGCGGCGGCCCCCGCGAGTGCGATGCCGGCCCCCAACGTGGCTGCGGCGGCGAGGCCTCCCGCGCGCGCGATCGAGGTCATCGGAGGCACGTGGGCGTTATAGCCGCAGGCCTCGCCGAAATTCGCTGTCGCGCGATTAAGCGGCGATTAAGCCGTGCGCTCCTGCTCTACTTCGGACATGGCCGAAGAGTCCACGCTCGACGTCGGGGGGCGCTCCTACCGGATCCACCGGCTCGCCGGACTGGGTGTGGAGCGTCTTCCGTACACGCTGAGGGTGCTGCTCGAGAACGTCCTGCGGAACGGCGGCGGCGTCGAAGCGCTCACCCGTTGGGATCCCGGCGCGGAGCCGGCGGACGAGATCTCGTTCACGCCTTCGCGAGTCCTGCTCCAGGACTTCACCGGTGTTCCCGCCGTGGTCGACCTGGCCGCGACGCGTGACGCGGTCGCCGGCCTCGGAGGCGACGCGAGCCGTGTCAATCCGCGGATTCCGGTAGAGCTCGTGATCGACCACTCGGTGCAGGTCGACGAGTTCGCGACGAAGCTCGCGTTCCGCAGGAACGTCGAGCTCGAGTTCGAGCGCAACCGCGAACGCTATGCGTTCCTGCGCTGGGGTCAGCGCGCGCTCGACAGCTTCAAGGTCGTGCCGCCGGGCACCGGCATCTGTCACCAGGTGAACCTCGAGTACCTGGCCACGGTGGTCGAGGACAGAGACGGCGTCGCGTTTCCGGACACGGTCGTCGGAACGGACTCGCACACGACCATGGTGAACGGTCTCGGCGTGCTCGGGTGGGGCGTCGGCGGGATCGAGGCCGAGGCGCCGATGCTCGGGGAGCCGCTGTCGATGCTCGTGCCGCAGGTCGTCGGGTTCCGGCTGGTCGGTGCGCTGCCCGACGGTACGACGGCGACCGACCTGGTGTTGACCGTGACCCAGCTCCTGCGCGCGGTGGGCGTCGTCGGGAAGTTCGTCGAGTACTTCGGACCGGGTCTCGCCGCCTTGTCGGTCGCCGATCGCGCGACGCTCGGGAACATGTCGCCGGAGTACGGCGCGACGTGCGGATTCTTTCCGGTCGACCAGGCGACCATCGACTACCTGCGGCTGACCGGTCGCAACGAGGAGCGCGTCGCGCTCGTCGAGGCGTACTGCAAGGAGAACATGCTGTGGCACGACCCGCATGCCCACCCGGAGTACTCGCAGGTGCTCGAGCTCGACCTCGGCGACGTCGAGCCCTCGCTTGCCGGTCCGCGGCGTCCGCAGGACCGCGTGCCGCTCGCGCGCGCGAAGGAAGCGTTCGAAGAGTCGCTGCCGACGTTCGGCGTCGAACCGGAGGACGACGGCGCGGTCGCAGAGACCTTCCCCGCGAGCGACCCGACGACCGAGCAGGCGCCCGGCGGCCACCCGGAGCCCGCTCACGGTGCGGTCGCGGTTGCCGACCCGCCGCGCGCGCGACATGTCCGCGTCGAGCTCGACGGCGAGGAGCTCGAGCTGAGCCACGGCGCCGTCGTCATCGCGGCGATCACGTCGTGCACGAATACGTCGAACCCACAGGTGATGGTCGCGGCGGGACTGCTCGCGAAGCGCGCTGTCGAGCTCGGCCTCACGCGGCAGCCGTGGGTGAAGTCGTCACTCGCGCCGGGGTCGCGCGTCGTCACCGACTACTTCGATCGTGCCGGTCTGCAGCCCTACCTCGACGAGCTCGGCTTCAACACGGTCGGCTACGGCTGTACGACGTGCATCGGCAACTCCGGCCCGCTGCTCCCCGAGGTGTCGCGTGCGATCGCCGAAGGCGAGCTCGTCGCGTGCGCTGTGCTGTCCGGCAACCGCAACTTCGAGGCTCGCATCCATCCCGAGGTGAAGGCGAACTACATCGCCTCGCCGCCGCTCGTGGTCGCGTACGCGCTTGCGGGGCGCATGGATATCGACTTCGACACGGAGCCCGTGCAGGGTGACGTGTATCTGCGTGACCTCTGGCCGACGTCGGCCGAGATCCAGACGACGATCGCGGGCGCAGTCAGCGGCGACCTGTTCACGCGACGGTACGCGGACGTCTTCGCCGGTGACGAGACGTGGCAGTCGCTGCCGGTGCCCGAGGGGGAGCTCTTCGCGTGGGACGCGACCTCCACGTACGTGCGCAAGCCGACTTTCTTCGACGGCATGCGCCGCGCGCCGGACGAGGTCGCCGACATCAACGGGGCGCGCTGTCTCGTCATGCTCGGCGACTCGGTCACGACCGACCACATCTCGCCCGCGGGTGCGATCAGGCCGGACTCCCCTGCGGGGCGCTACCTCGTCGAGCACGGCGTCGAGCCGCGTGCATTCAACTCGTACGGCTCGAGGCGCGGAAACCACGAGGTGATGGTCCGTGGGACGTTCGCGAACGTGCGGCTTCGCAACCTCATGGTCCCCGGCTCGGAAGGGACGTGGACCGTCCATGTCCCGAGCGGCGAGGAGATGACGATCTTCGACGCCGCGCAGAGGTACCTCGCCGAGGGCACGCCCCTCGTCGTCGTCGCGGGCGCGGAGTATGGAAGCGGCTCGTCCCGCGACTGGGCGGCGAAGGGGCCGCGACTGCTCGGGGTGCGCGCGGTGATCGCGCAGAGCTTCGAGCGCATCCACCGCTCGAACCTCCTGATGATGGGCGTGCTTCCGCTCCAGTTCCTGCCGGGTGAGGGTCGCGAGTCGCTTGGACTGACCGGTCGCGAGGAGTTCTCCGTCGTCGGCCTCGAGGGCGGCGACGCGCGCGAGGTGACGGTGCGCGCCGACGAGCGGGAGTTCAGGGCCGTCGTGCGCCTCGACACGCCGCGCGAGCGGGAGTACTACCGCCACGGCGGCATCCTCCCGTTCATCGTGCGCGAGCTCGTGCGCTGATCCGCCTGTGCGTGCATCGGCACGCTTTCGTCACGGTTCCGTGACGGACACTGGCGCATTTCCGCGCTAGCCTGGTCGGCATCAGGGGAGGGAGGTGGGTCCCTGGCACTCGCGTGTGCCTCGAAACGTGGGCGCCCCGCGCGGCCGGTGCGCCGCTACGCTCCGCGCGAAGCCGGGGTGCCGCACGAGCGGCTGAGATCACACCCGTAGAACCTGATCCGGCTCGTACCGGCGAAGGGAGGCACGTGCAGGATCAGCCAGCCTGGGGCGTCACGCCCGTTCCCGACCGTCTGCGGGTGCTGACGTTCTTCGACTCCCTTCTTCTCTGGGGGAACCTGTCCGTCTCGCTTCTCGTCATCGTCGCGGGCGCCCTCCTCGTCCCTGCGCTCTCGCTGCCGAAAGCGCTCCTCGCGATCGTCGTGGGCGCGCTCGTCGGGAACACGCTGCTCGGCGTGGCCGCGGCGATCGGCGCGGAAGGACGCGTCCCAGGGATGGTGTTGCTGCGCGCGCCGCTCGGGCGCCGCGGCTCGTACCTGCCGACGCTGCTCAACGTGATCCAGAACCTCGGGTGGTCGACCTTCGAGCTCGTGATCATCGCGACCGCAGCTGCGGCGCTCTCGCACCGTCTCTTCGGATTCTCGGCGCGACCGTTGTGGGCGGTCGTCTTCGGCTTCGTCTCGCTCGCGCTCGGTCTGCTCGGCCCGATCGGCTTCGTGCGTCGCTACCTCCGTAAGTTCGCGACCTATGCGCTGCTCGCGTCGATGGCGTACCTCGCGTGGTGGGCGCTCTCGAAAGGGGATCTGCACCGCTTCTGGCACGCGCCCGGCAAGGGTGGTTTCCCGACGTTCGGGCAGGGTGTCGACCTCGTGATCGGAAGCGTGGTGTCGTGGACGCCGCTCGCCGCGGATTACACGAGGTTCTCGCGCACGCGGCGCGGCGCTGGGTTCGGCGCCGGGATCGGCTACTTCCTGCCGACGGTCCCGGTCTTCGCTCTCGGCGCGGTACTCGTGCTCGGACGCGGACTCGCGGATGCCCAGGCGATCCCCGCTGCCGTCGCGGCTGGGAGCGCAGTCGCCCTCCTCGCCCTCGCCGCGATCACGATCGACGAGACGGAAAAGGCCTTCGCGGACATCTACTCGACCGCAGTGTCGATCCAGAACGCCTTCCCCGGCATCTCGCAGCGCCTCCTCATCGCCGTCGTGACGGCGTTTGCAACGGCCGGTGCGATCGTGCTCGACCTCGGGAGCTACCAGAGCTTCCTCTTCCTGCTCGGATCGTTCTTCGTCCCGCTCTTCGGCGTGCTGCTCGCGGACCGGCTGCTCGCAGGGCGGCGGTACGACGAGCAGTCGTTCTTCGCGGTTCCCGCGGTACGTCCGTGGCCGCTCGCCGCGTGGCTCGCCGGGTTCTGTCTCTACCAGTGGCTCGCGCCGGTCGGGCCGGCGTGGTGGACGCGGCTCGTCCAGCACACGCACCCGGCCGCGGTCACGTTCACCGCATCGCTGCCGAGTCTCGCGGCGTCGTTCCTGCTCGTCGCGGGCGGGCACGGACTGACTGCGCTCTCGCGGCGGAGGTCCATACTCGCCCGCGCGTGATCGCGCTGCTCGGAAACCTCTCGCGTGACGTGCTGCCCGGGCAGGCCGCGCGGCCCGGCGGCGCGCCCTACCACGGCGCCCGCGCGTTGCGCCACCTGCGGATTCCGGCGGAGATCCACGCGCGGTGCGCGGTCGCCGACCGCGCCTCCCTCTACGCACCGCTCGTCCATCTCGGAACTCCTGCGCGTTACGTTCCTGGGACGGCGACGGCCGGGTTCGAGTTCTCCTACGACGGAGACGAGCGCCGGATGCGCGTGACGTCCGTCGGCGATACCTGGCGGGCCACGGACCTGCCCGCGCTCGACGGCAGCGTACGCTGGGTGCACGTCGCGCCGCTCCTGCGGAGCGACTTTCCCGCCGAGACGCTCGCGCGGCTCGCCCGTGGCCGCCGCATCCTCTTCGACGGTCAGGGTCTCGTCCGCGTGCCGCGCGTCGGCGACCTCGAGCTCGACGACGCCTACGACCCCGCGGTCCTGCGACACGTCTGGGCGTTGAAGCTCGCGGACGAAGAAGCGGCGGTTCTCGGCGACCTGCACGCACTGCAGGTCCGCGAGGTGCTCGTCACGCATGGTTCTCGCGGCGTGACGCTGTATGTCGACGGCCGGGTCGAAGAGGTGGCTGCGTTTCCGGTCGACGGCGATCCGACGGGAGCGGGTGACGCGTTCTGCGTCGGCTACGCGGCGGCACGCGACGCGGGACACCCACCGCTCTCCGCGGCGCGGCGTGCGGTCGCCCTCGTCGCCGAGGTCCTCGCGGGCGAGTGATCGCCGTCGTCGGCACGTCCGCCGGCGCGTTCGCGGTCGACCTGGACACGGACGAGGTCGAGTCGTGCGAACCCGTGTCCGTGCCGCCGCCGCCGGTGCTCAACCTGCCGCGCGTCCTCGCCGCCGCTGCGGTCGGTCCGACCGTCGTCGCGCTCGTCGACGCGCGGCCGCCGCTTCTCGTCTCGCACGACTCCGCAGCGACCTGGCGCGAATCAGGCAGGGGCCTGCCGCAGGGCCATGCGGTCGCGATAGCGGAATCCGCGCCGGATACGTTCGTCTACGCCGCGCGCAACCGGCTCTACGTGTCGCGTGACGGCGGCGTCTTCTGGGAAGCCGTCGCAGTCGAGCTACCGGAGATCGACACGGTCGTTCTCAGGGAACGCTGAACTCGCCGCGCGCGACGACCACGGCGGAACCGCCGACGCGTACGCGTTCGATGCGTTCGTGTGTCCCGTCGACGACAGCGAAGAGGGTCGACGGGCGGCCGACCTCCGCGCCCTGCTCGATGCGGATCTCCTCGCCGAACCGGATCCTTCCGTGCCGCGCGAGATGAACGGCGAGCGGGCCGGCCGCGGAGCCCGTTGCGGGGTCCTCGAATCCTCCGGCTTTCCCGCCGATGAACATGCGCGTCTTCCAGGCTTCTCCGTTGCGTGCGAAGCAGTTGATGCCGGAGTCGGTGATGCTCCCGAGCGCCGCGAAGTCCGGTCTGAGGCCCCCGACGTCGTCCACGGACTCGAGTGCGAGGTATACGTGTCCCGGCCCGAGGGCGTACTCCTCGACCGGAAGGTCGGACGCCTCGACGCCCAGCACGGCGAGCAGCGCGTCGGCGCGCTCGAACGGCCGCCACGAGAAGCGCGGCTGGTCCATCCAGCCGAAGGTGATCCGCGCGCCTTCGCGTTCGAGCTCCACCGGCACGACACCGGCGTCGCACTCGATTCGGATCACGATCTTCTGCAGCGGCCCACCGAGGACGAACGCGGCTCCGAGGATCGGATGGCCGGCGAACGGAAGCTCGGTGCCGGGTGTGAAGATCCGCAGCCTGACGTCGGCCTGGTCCGAGCGCGGCGGCAGGACGAAGACCGTCTCCGAGAAGTTCATCTCCCGTGCGAGGCGCTGCATCGTGCGCGGGTCGAGGTCGCGCGCGTCCGTGAACACGGCGAGCTGGTTCCCGGCCAGCGGCTCGTCCGTGAAGACGTCGGCGACGACGTAGCGGAAGCGGCGCATCGCTCGAACACTAGTGTTCGGCGGGTGCGTGTCATCATCGTGCGTCACGCGAAGGCCGAGCCCGGAGACCCGGACGAGCTGCGCCCGCTCGCCCCGCGGGGCCGCGAGCAGGCACGTGAGCTCGGCGAGCTGCTCGCGGCGAAGCACCCCGACTCCGTCGTCTCGAGCCCGCTGCTGCGTGCGCGCGAGACCGCTGCGCCGATCGCCGCCGCGGCGGGCGTCGAGGTCGTCGTCGACGAGCGCCTCGCGCCGGGTGCGACGACCGAGGATCTTCGTGCCGCGGTCGAGGGCCGCGGCGTGACCGTCGTCACGGTCGGTCACGCGCCCGACTGCGACGAGATCCTGCTCGAGCTCACCGGCCGCGACATGCACTTCGCGACGGGCGCCTACGCCGAGGTCGAGCTGTGAGCGCGGTACGCGTGCGCGGGCTCCGCAAGCGGTACGGCACGCATGAAGCAGTGCGCGGAATCGACTTCGACATCCGCGCCGGCGAGGTCTTCGGTCTGCTCGGCCCGAACGGTGCGGGGAAGACGACGACCGTGGAGATCCTCGAGGGCTACCGCGACCGCGACGGCGGCGAGGTCGAGGTCCTCGGCGAGGATCCGCAACGCGCGGGCGGCCCGTGGCGCGAGCGGGTGGGCGTCGTGCTGCAGTCGTCGTCGCTCTATCCCCTCCTGACCGTGCGCGAGAGCCTGCGGCTCTTCGGCGGGTACTACGCGCGACCGCGCGACGCGGCCGAGGTGATCGAGATCGTCGGTCTCGGCGAGAAGGCGGACGACTACGTGCGGACGCTCTCCGGCGGGCAGAAACGCCGACTCGACCTCGGCCTCGCGCTCGTCGGCAACCCGGAGCTGATCTTTCTCGACGAGCCGACCACGGGCTTCGACCCCGGCGCGCGACGCACGGCGTGGGAGACGATCCGCAACCTGCGCTCGCTCGGCACGACGATCCTGCTCACCACCCATTACCTCGACGAAGCGGAACAGCTCGCCGACCGCGTCGCCGTGTTGCGCGACGGCGAGATCGTCCGCGAAGGATCGCCGGCGGAGCTCACCGGCGGGAGCGGCGAGACGGAGATCCGCTACCGGCTGAACGGGGACGACGTCGTCGAGCGGACAGCTGACCCGACGCTGCGGCTCAACGAGCTGACGGGCGCCGCCCTCGCGCGCGGCGAGCGGCTCGAGGGCCTCGAGGTTCGCCGGCCGACGCTCGAGGAGATCTACCTGGAGCTCACGGGCGAATGAGGCTCTTCTTCCACGAGGTACGAGCGCAGCAGCGGCTGTTCTGGCGGAATCGCGAAGCCGCGTTCTTCACGTTCTTCCTGCCGGTGATCTTCTTCCTCATCTTCGGCGCCGTGTACGGCAACGACTACATCAAGAAGGAGCACGTGAAGGGCTCGCACTTCCTCGAGGCCGGGATGATCGGCTACGGCGTCGCCGCGACGTGCTTCGCCGGGCTCGCGATCTCGATGGTCGTGCGGCGCGAGGCCGGGATCCTCAAGCGGGTCCGCGCGACGCCGCTGCCGCCGCTCGCCTACGTGGGCGCGGTGCTTGCGTCGACCTTCGTCGTGTTCCTCATCGAGGCCGCGATCATCATCCTCATCGGGCGCTTTCTGTTCTCGGTCGGCGTTCCGAACCGGCTGCTCTCGCTGCTCGCGGTCCTCGTCCTCGGCGCGGTCTGCTTCGCGGCGATGGGACTCGGCATCACCGGCCTCGTCCGCTCGTCCGAGGGTTCGTCGGCGGTGATCAACGCCGTCTACCTGCCGATGGCGATCATCTCGGGTACGTTCTTCACGCCGAAGAACTACCCGGGCTTCCTGAAGGCGATCGCGAACGTGTTGCCTCTCACGCACTTCACGAAGCTGACGCGGGACGTGATGCTGCACGACGCGCACTTCTGGGCCGACGGCAGCGCGATCGCCGTCGTCGCGCTCTGGGGTGCGATCGGACTCGTCGGTGCGATCCGCGGGTTCACGTGGCAGCCGAGGTCGGCATGAAAGACGACGCGCCGCTCGCGTTCGTCGTCGAGCACCACGACAAGCCGGAGATCGAGATCCAGGTGAACTTCGGCGTGTTCGCGGGCCGCGCAGCGACTGCTGCGGAGATCGACGACCTCGCGCGCTGGCTCCTCGACGTGGTCGCCGACGTGACGATCATCTCCGAGGAGCGCCACGAGTTCGACCGCACGGTCGAGGTGTCGCTGCACCTCGTCAGGATCGAGCTTGCCCGCGCGCCCGGTGACCGGTTCGCGCGGCGAGAGCTCGCCGAGCGGCTACGCGAGCGCGCCGAACACTGGGCGCGCGCGTGCATCGCCGACCGGCATTACCTCTGAGGGGCGGCCGGCAGGTAGTAGCCATCGACGTACTCGATCAGCGCGCGGTGGATCGAGAAGCGCGGCGCGAGGTTGCGGATCGACGCCTTCATCATCCCGATCCAGCGTTCGCGGTCGCCGTAGTACGTCGGCACGACTTCGTGCTCGAGCAGCCGGTAGAGCTGTTCGGCGTCGGCCTCGTCTGATTCGCCGGCGATCGCCCAGCCGTACGCGGAATCGTAGGCCTCCGCCCACCAGCCGTCGAGCACCGAGAGGTTGAGCACGCCGTTCACGGCCGCCTTCATCCCGCTCGTCCCGGATGCCTCCAGCGGCCGGCGTGGGTTGTTGAGCCACACGTCGCAGCCGGGAATGAGCGTCTGCGCGAGGCCGATGTCGTAGTTCTCGAGGAAGACGACGTGACCGCGCGTCTCGGGTGAGCGCGCGAGCTCGACGACGCGCTGCAGGACCTCCTTGCCGTCGGCGTCCTGCGGATGCGCCTTGCCTCCGACCACGACCTGGACAGGGAGCGCGAGCAAACGCTCGAGGTCGCTGAACACGAGCCCCGCGCGCTTGTAGGTCGCGAAGCGCCGCGCGAAGCCGATGATGAGCATCGAGGGATCGAGTCCCGCCACCTCCGCGAGTCGGGTGCGGGCGGCCGCGTGGACCTCCCACAACGCCGCCGGATCGATGCCGTCGACGGCGTTCCAACCGGCTTCGTCAGGCGAGGCGCCTGTACGGACGCGTGCGCTGCGCAGCAGTGCATCGAGCCGCGGCTCGATCCACGTGCCGAGGTGGACGCCGTTCGTCACGTGGCCGATCGGCGGTGCGTGGCCGTTGCGATCCGGCCACAGCGACTCCCACATGTCTCGTGCGACCTCGCCGTGCAGTCGTGACACGCCGTTCGCGTGACTCGACAGACGAAGCGCGAACGGCGTCAGCCCGAAGCCGTTGTCGCCGAAGCGGCCAAGTGCGAGAAGAGCATCCTCGTCGAAACCGGCGTCCTCGGCGATGTCGCCGACGAAGCGGACGACCTCCTTCTCGGAGAACACCTCGTTGCCGGCCGCGACAGGCGTGTGCGTCGTGAAGACGGTCGTCCTGCGGACCTGCTCGATTGCCTCGTCGCGCGCGGCACCGTTCTCGACGAGGGTGCGGACGCGCTCGAGCGCGAGGAAGGCCGAGTGTCCCTCGTTCATGTGGAACACGGTTGCCTCGACCCCCAGTGCGGCGAGCGCACGCACGCCGCCGACGCCGAGAAGGAGCTCCTGGCGCAGGCGATGCTCGCGGTCGCCGCCGTAGAGCGCGTCGGTGAGCCAGTCGCATTCGAGCAGGTAGAGCGGGACGGAACGGACGTCCTTGCGCCACACATTCGCAGTGATCGTCCGGTCGGGGAGCTCGATCTCGACCGTGACCGGCTCGAGCTCGAGCCCACGGGCGGCGGGGTCGATCGGCACGTAGTGCTCGGTCTGGCCCCCTTCCGCGTCGAGCCCTTGCTCGAAGTACCCGCCGCGGTAGAGCAGGCCCACTCCGACGAGCGGCAGTCCGAGGTCGGCCGCACCCTTCAGGTGGTCGCCGGCCAGCACGCCGAGACCGCCAGAGTAGATCGGCAGGCGTTCGTCGACGCCGAACTCCATGCTGAAGTACGCGACCAGCAGATTGCGGTCGTCATCCCCGTGCGCGCGCGTCCACCAGGTCGCCGCGTCGGCCGTTGTCCAGGTAGCCGCCAAGACGCGCCGCAGGGTATCGCCGCCGCCGGTCGCACCCACCGGGAACCGCCCTACACTGGCCTCGCGCCCCCGTAGCTCAGTGGATAGAGCAGCGGTTTCCTAAACCGCGTGCACAAGTTCGATTCTTGTCGGGGGCATCTCGCCTGACCGAGAGGTTCGCGCTAACCCCTTGCGCGGCGCCTCAGGGCTTCGAGGTCGAGCACGATCGTTCTGCCGCGACGCAGTTCGATCGTCCCCCGCTCCTGCTCCTCCCGCAGCACTCGATTGGCCGTTCCACGCGACGCTCCGGCCCACATCGCGAGCTCTTCCTGGGTGAGGGGGAGCACCTGTGGCGCGTCGTCGGCCGGGTAACGCGCAGCCAGTTCGACGAGTCGCCGCAGAACCCGACGGTCGCTCGAGACGTAGAGGGCTTCGAGTAGCCGGTCGTTGATTGCGCGCACTTCTTGCGCGAGCAGCGCGATCAGCACCCGGTCGACCGCGGGATGCTCGTGGCGCAGCCGCTCGAAATCGGTCTGATAGACC
>JAFAHG010000212.1 GCA_019237315.1 Actinomycetota bacterium | reverse complement strand
GACCGGGGTGGCGGGAGGGGGAACGGCTGCCGCGACCGCCACGGGCGGTGCGGCGGCAGGCGCGGGGGCCGGTGACGGTGACGGTGACACCGCCGGCTGCTGCGTGGGCAGGACGGGGACGGAGGCCTGAACGGTCGCCGCGCCGCTCGCGTTGCCTGCCGCGTCGAGTGCGACGACCGTGTAGCCGTACGTCGATCCCTGCGTGACCGTCACGTCCGTGTAGCTCGTGCCGCTCGCCGTCGCGAGGGTCGTGCCGTCGCGCGAGACGAGGTACCCGGCGACGCCGACGTCGTCCGTCGCAGGCTGCCAGTCGAGCTCGACGGACGTGCCGTCGGCGCTCGCGCGAGCGGTCAGCGCGCCGGGCGTCGAGGGCGACGTGACGTCGGGTGTCGTCACGGCGACGGCTGTCGATGCGTCGCCGAGATTTCCGGCCGCGTCGAGCGCGCGCACCGTGTAGGTGTACGAGGTCTCCTGCACAACCGACGTGTTCGTCCACGATGTCGACGTCGTCGTTCCGACCCATGTGCCGTTTCGGTAGACGCGGTACGTCAGCGGGCCACCAGAGTCGTCGCTCGACGCGGCCCACGTGACTGTGACCGCGAGCGGACTCGACGTCGTCTGTGCTGCGACGGCGGTCGGCGCGCTCGGCGGCAGGTAGTCGCCGCTCGGATCTCCGCCCTTCAACGCAGTGCAGTCGACGGTGCCGCCCGTTGCCTCGGCGAACGCCTCCGCGAAGGCGGGTGCCGATCCCTTGGCGGTCAGGTCGCTCCAGTATGCCCCCGACTGCCAGCCGCTCAGCACCGGGTCGTCGACGAGCATGAAGTTGAAGAAGGCGCCGACGTACGGCTGGCACGCCGCGAGTCGCACCGCGTCGAGGATCTGCGTCGCCTGGTCGGGTGCGGCGCTCGTCGAGGACGGCGACGGCGGGTCGGCCGGGCCGCCCACGTCCGGAAGCGTCGTCACGTTCTCCGCGCCGCTGTAGTTCGCGCTCTCCGCGGCGGGCACGGTCGTCTGGAAGCCGTCCTCGAGGTACCAGATCGTCACGCCGCCCGACCCCGGCAGCGCCTGGCCTGTTCCGTCGAACGCGAGCCAGAGGTTGTACATGAGCTTGTTCCAGTCGCCCTCGCCGATCGTGGTCGAGCCGATGTGCTGCGCCCACGGCCGCTCGGTCGAGGACGCGGGATACGGGTGGAAGCCGACCGTGTCGAGAATCGGCGTGGCGCGGCCGCTTGCGCGGTACGCAGTGCCGACTCCGCGGATGAATGCTCCCGGTGACGTCGACGACGCGTTGTCGTTCCCGGTCGACGAAAGCGCGAGTCCGACCACGTTCACGCCGAGCGGATGAAGGACGTCGTAGCACTGCGCGAGCAACGTCTCGTACAGCGCGGGCGCGTTGGTCTGCGGGTTCCAGAAGAGATTCTTGTTCGGCTCGTTCCACACGACGACGTCGCGAATCGCGGGAAAGCGCGTGACGGCGTCGTGCAGGTATGCGCAGTAGTCGGACCGGCCCGCCGCATCGGTCGGTGCCGCCGCGCCGCTCGTCCCGTAGACGGAGAGCACGACGCGCAGCGCGCCGGCGGCCGCGACGCCGTTCGACAGGCTCGCCGCGTCGCTCGTCGTCAGAGCGGTCTCGCCCGGCGCCCACTGCAACGTGTAGCGGAAAGCTTTGGCGCCAAGGCTCGTCGCGGGCGTGACGGCCGTCGACCCGACCTGCAGCGGCAGGTCGTCGTCGAACCCGACCACGAACGAACTGCCCGCGACGGCGGCCGGTGTGAGGGCGAGCGCGACGAGCGCCAACCCGATGGTTGTGAAGCGACGCACGACGAGACCCCTCTCCTCGGACGACCGAGACCATCCTAGCCGCCGACGTAGGAGACTCCCGCGCGGCCGCGTACTTGACCACGTGGGGCTTCGGGCACCGCATCTCTACGAGTCCCTGCGCGCCTTCTGCCTGGCGGCGTTCGCCGTCCACCGCGGCGCGGAGCTGCCGTTCGCGTTCGAGGAGCACGCGACGCGCGAGGGGCCGTCCCTGTACGAGTACCGCCCGCTCGTGCGGGGATTCGTCGAAGACCACGCACCGGCACTGCGCCGCCTTCCCGACACGCGCAACGCGATCGACGACCTGCGCCGGGAGCCCGCGGCTGCGATCTTCGCGCACGCACACGCGGGTATCGGGGCGACCGAGGACGACGCGCTCTTCCGGACGATCCTGCTGCCGCTCCTGTCCGCGGTCGCCGACCGGTGCGGTGGGTTCGACTGGCAGGACGACACCTTCGAGACTGCGTACGCCGAGTTCGAGCTGACGCTCTTCGGGTTGGCACGTTCCTATGCGGCGATCGCGCCGCTCGTCGGGCTGTCGGCCGGCTCGACGATCGAGCTCGGCGGCAACATCCGCGTCCGTGCCGCCGTCACGGGCGAGGTTGCGTCGTTGTGGCCGGAGGCGCGCGGGTTGATGCCGCCGGAGTTCGGCCGCGACGTCGACAGGCTCTGCGTCCTGGAGCTCGTGCGCGAGCTCGACGCCGCGGACTCGGAGCCGCCCGACGCCGCCGGCGAGCTCGCAGATGCGGTCACGGCGATCCGTCTCGCGACCGCGGGTGCAGTCGCCGCGGGCCCCGTCGTGTTCGAGCGGCTCGACTTTCGTCCACTACGGATCTCGCCGCTGCTGCCGATCGCTGCGACACAGCCGCGCGGCGAGGCGACCCGGCTCGACGCGCTTCGCGGCCGGCTCGCCGCCGACCTGCGCGAGCGCCTGCCGCTCGCCGACGCCGATCGCGCGCTCGGCGAGGCGCTCGACCGCTGGGAGCTGTCGCTGTTCTCCGAGGAGCCCTTCCGCTCCTCGCAGGTGCGCGACGCGTTGACGGCGCTGCTGGGGAGCGGCGACGGCGCGTGGGCGGCGGCCGTGCGCGCAGCCGTGCTGCTCGGCGAGAAGACCAAGGAGCGCGCGGACCTGTTCGACGCGCTTCGCGCCGAGCAT
>JAFAHG010000129.1 GCA_019237315.1 Actinomycetota bacterium | reverse complement strand
CGGACGCGCCGGCGTCGGCGTCGCGCACTGTCCGACGTCGAATCTCCGCCTCGGCGCCGGCATCGCCCCCGTGCGCCGCATGCTCCAGGCGGACGTCCGCGTCGGACTCGGTGTCGACGGAGCGGCGTCGAACGAGCGCGGCGACCTCATGTACGAGGTGAAGCAGGCGCTCCTCGTCGCACGCGCGCGCGACGGGGGCGAAGCGATGACGGCGAGAGAGGCGCTGCGAATCGCGACGCACGGCGGCGCACGCGTGCTCGGCCGCGAAGACATCGGCTCGCTCGAACGCGGCAAGCGGGCCGACATCGCGGTGTGGCGGACCGACACGCTGCCGCTCGCCGGCGCCTCCGACCCTGTCGGCGGCCTCGTGCTCTCGGCCCCGCACCGCGTCGACCTGCTCCTCGTCGGCGGGGAGGTCGTCGTCCGCGACGGCCGTCTCGCGAACGCCGACGAGGACGAGATCGCACGCGAGCAGCGTGCCCAGGCTGCGAGACTCGCAGCGTGACCGTCTCG
Source organism: Actinomycetota bacterium (assembly GCA_019237315.1). Lineage (GTDB taxonomy): Bacteria > Actinomycetota > Thermoleophilia > Gaiellales > Gaiellaceae > PALSA-600. The sequence goes on along the minus strand of JAFAHG010000129.1, from coordinate 3,553 downwards.
ACGCACGTCCTCGACACCGAGCGCGGCCGGCCTGCCGCCGGCGTGCGCATCGAGCTCTGGCGCGATGACGAGCTCGTCGGTTCCGGCGAGACCGACGCCGACGGCCGGATCCGCGACCTGGCCGACGCGGACCCGGGGACCTACCGGCTCGTGTTCCACCCGCCGTCGCCGTTCTTCCGCCGCGTCGAGCTGGAGGTCGAGCTCGGCGAAGGCCATCACCACATCCCGCTGCTCGTCTCGTCGTTCGCGTGCGCGACCTACCGCGGCAGCTGAGCGTCGACGAGCTCGCCGCGCTCTTCGAGGGGCGCACGCGGTTCGTCGAGAAGCTCGCGGAGCTCGAGGACCCGCTCGGCCGCGCGCGCGAGGTCGCGGCGACGCTGACAGACGACGAGAAGAGGGAGGTGCTCGACGCGCATCCGGCGATCGGTGCACGCAGGCTCTCGGCTCGCTCGGCGGCCGAGCAGGGCGACGACGAGGCGCCGCCCGAGCTCGACGAGCTGAACCGCGCGTACGAGGAGAAGTTCGGCTTCCGCTTCGTCGTCTTCGTCAACCGGCGGCCGAAGCGCGAGATCGTTCCGATCCTGCGCGAGCGGCTCGAGCGCACGCGCGAGGAGGAGCTCACGACGGCGCTCGACGAGCTCGTCTCGATCGCGGAGGACCGATGGCGTCGCTCCTAGCGTTCGCCGACTACTGGTGGAGCTGGGCCGACCTGCTCGTTCGCTGGCTGCACGTCATCGCGGGCATCGCGTGGATCGGTGCGTCCTTCTACTTCATCGCGCTCGACAACCACCTGAAGCCGCGGGCCGGCGCCGACGAGCTGGCAGGCGAAGCGTGGGAGATCCACGGCGGCGGCTTCTACCGCGTCGAGAAGTACCGCGTCGCGCCGCGCGCGCTTCCCGAGCCTCTCTACTGGTTCAAGTGGGAGGCGTACACGACGTGGCTCTCCGGCTTCGCGCTTCTGATCGTCGTCTACTACGCGCACGCGTCGACCTTCCTCGTCGACCGCACGGTTGCCGACCTCTCGACGCACGAGGCGATCGCTCTTTCGATCGCCGGACTCGTCGTCGCGTGGCTCGTGTACGACGGCCTCTGCCGCGTGCTCGGGCGCGTCCCGCTCGCCCTCGCCGCCGCGCTGCTGGGTTTCATCGCGCTCGCCGCCTGGGGCGCCGGCCGGCTCTTCGCCGCACGCGCGGCCTACATCGAGGTCGGCGCGATGATCGGGACGATGATGGTCGGCAACGTCTTCTTCGTGATCATCCCGGCGCACTGGGAGCTCATCCGTGCGAAGCAGCAGGGACGCGAGCCGGACGCACGCTGGAACGCGCGGGCGAAGCTCCGCTCGGTTCACAACAACTACCTGACGCTTCCCGTCGTCTTCGCGATGCTCTCGAATCACTTCGCGTTCACGTACGCGCACACGCACGCCTGGCTGATCCTCGTCGTGCTGATGGTGCTCGGAGCGTGGACACGGCACTACTTCAACCTGCGCCACCGCGGACGCAACGCGTGGTGGATCCTCGTCACCGCCGCGGCCGGCGTCGTCGCCCTCGCTGTGCTGATCAGGCCGGGCGGCGGCGGGAACGTCGCGGCGTCCGGACCGCCACCGTCGTTCGCCCAGGTCCAGGCCATCGTCCAGCAGCGCTGCTCGCCGTGCCACTCGATGCATCCGTCGCAACCGGGATACAGCGCGCCGCCGCTCGACATTCGCTTCGACACGGGCACGGAGATCGAGCAGCAGGCCGGTCTGATCGCGCAGATGGCCGTGCACACCGACGCGATGCCACCCGGGAACGTGACGAACATGACCCCGGCGGAGCGCTCGACGCTCGCTCGCTGGCTCGCGACCCGCTAGCGTCCGCGCGATGCTCGAGATCGTCGCAGCCGGCTTCACCTTTCGCGCCCGCTTCGAGGAGCAGGACGCGCCCGCGACCGTCGCCGCCTTCCGCCGGATCCTTCCGTTCGAGGACCGGATCATCCACTGCCGCTGGAGCGGCGAGTCGAACTGGATCCCGTGGGGCGAGCGCGAGCTCGGCTTCGGGCCGGAGAACGCAACGTGCTACCCCGCGCCCGGCGAGCTTCTGCTCTACCCGGGCGGAATCAGCGAGACCGAGTTGCTCTTCCCGTACGGGCACTGCGCCTTCGGCTCGAAAGCCGGTGCACTCGCGGGCAACCACTTCGCGACGGTCGTGGAGGGGAAGGAGAACCTCGCAGAGCTCGGCCGCATGACCCTCTGGCAGGGCGCGCAGGCGATCTCGTTCCGCGAGGTCTAGCGGTCCTCGCGCACGTACGGCGTGCCGAGCGCCGCGGGCGCGCCGAGACGGCGTCGTGCGCCGCGCTGCGACACGAGGACGAGCACGAACACGGTCGCGAGGTAGGGAAGGGCGTTCGTCCAGAGCTCGGTCGGGCCGAGCTGGATCTGCCGTGCCTGGAGCTGCGGCGCGAGCGCCTGCAACGCGCCGAAGAAGTACGCGCCGACGAGACAGAGCTCGGGGCGCCAGAAGGCGAAGATTACGAGGGCGATTGCGATCCAGCCGGCGCCGCCGGTGATCCCCGACACCCACTGCGGGGTGATTGCGAGCGTGAACGTCGCGCCGCCGATCCCGGCGAGCGCCCCTCCGACGAGGGTGTGCACGTAGCGGTAGCGCGCGACGTCGATGCCCATCGAGTCCGCGGTCGCAGGGGACTCGCCCACCGCACGCACGTTGAGGCCGGGACGCGTGCGCGAGAGGTAGAACCACACGACGACCACGAGCAGCCACGACGCGTAGACGAGAACGTTCTGGCCGAAGAGGATCGGGCCGACGACCTTCCAGTTCTGCATCGAGCTCGGGAAGATCGGGTTGAACTGATGGCTCGCCGGATTGTCCGCGAGGTTGAGGTCGTTGCCGAGATAGGACGAAAGACCGGCAGCGCCCGCGAAGATCGTCAGCGCGAGTCCCGAGACGATCTGTGACGCACGAAGCGTGATCACGAGGAACGCGTGGATCGACGCCATCGCCGCTCCCGCGATCGCGGCAACGCCGATCGCCGCAGCGAGGACGAGCGCGGTGTTGCCGTGGAGCCGGTTGACGGTCCAGAAGGCCATCACCGCGCCGACGAGCATCATCCCCTCGACGCCCAGGTTGAGCACACCGGACCGCTCGGCGAGCAACTCGCCGAGCGAGGCGTAGAGCAACGGGGTCCCGTAGGTGATTCCCGACGCGATCACGACGATGAGGAGCGCGTTGTTGCTCACGCCGCACCCTCGGCCGCGACCGGTGCCTCCGCGGGCGAACGGCCGAAGCGGATGCGGTTGCGGACGAGCACCTCGCCGCCGAGGACGGTGAACAGGATGATCCCCTGGATCACGCCGACGAGCCCCGACGGAAAGTCGGCGCCCTGCAAGGTGTTGCCGGCGTTCTGCAGACCGCCGATCAGGAATGCGCAGAGGACGACCGCGAACGGGTTGTAGCGGCCGAGCGCCGCCACCACGATTCCCGTGTAGCCGTAGTAGAGCTTCTGGAGGCCGTTCGGGTCGGCGTCGAGCTGGTGCGCGAAGTCGCCGACCTGGCTG